>DASXWI010000181.1:0-6086 GCA_036503755.1 Saprospiraceae bacterium
CAAAAAAAAATCCAGGCAGATGATCGCCTGATAAAATCAAATCCTTTTTTCGCCAACAACAAAAGCCCTGCAGCAATGCGGGGCTTTTTTATTTGTATTGTTATTGTAAAGAGAATAAAACCGGATAAGTATTATACCCGGAAAGAAGTTTAAATAACCTCAGCTTTCATTTGGGCTGAACGTTGAGCTTTCTTTCTTTCTTCTTCATCAAGGATTGATTTCCGCATACGAATGCTTGCCGGTGTTACTTCGATACATTCATCCTGCTGGATATACTCCATACATTCTTCAAGTGTCATCTGACGTTTTGGAGCAATGTTAGTTGCAGCGTCACTTCCACTGGCACGCATGTTGGTAAGCTTCTTACCTTCCGTAATATTGACGACGATATCCCCAGGACGATTATTTTCGCCGATGATCATACCCTTATACACTTCCTCTCCCGGGTCTACAAAGAAAAATCCGCGATCCTGAAGTTTATCAATCGAATAACCGGTAGTTGTACCTGGATCTTTTGCTAATAACACACCATTTGTACGTGCAGGAATATTTCCTTTCCATGGTTTGTATTCAGTGAAGCGATGACTCATCACGGCTTCACCTGCTGTTTGTGTCAACATGGTAGAACGCAAGCCAATAAGTCCGCGGGAAGGAATCTCAAACTCAAGGTGCTGATAGTCGCCTTTCGCTTCCATGACATGCAACTCACCTTTACGGCGGGTAACAAGGTCAATGGCCCGCGATGAATATTCCGTAGGAACATCGATCACGAGGTTTTCATAAGGTTCAGACCTTACACCATCTATATTCTTAATAATCACCTGAGGCTGACCTACTGTTAACTCATATCCTTCTCTTCTCATGGTTTCAATCAGAATACCAAGGTGCAGGATACCACGACCATATACAAGAAAGCTGTCCGCACTATCTGTTTCCTCAACCTTCATGGCGAGATTCTTTTCAGTTTCACGCCAAAGCCTATCCCGTAGATGACGTGAGGTTACAAACTTACCTTCCTTACCAAAGAAAGGAGAGTTGTTAATCCCAAACGTCATACTCATCGTTGGTTCATCTACAGCTATAAAGGGAAGTCCTTCCGGAGCTTCAAAATCTGCAATGGTTTCTCCAATCTTAAAATCTTCCAAGCCAATTACCGCACAAAGATCACCGGCACTTACTTCTTGTACCTTCTTCCTTCCCATCCCTTCAAAGATGTAGAGCTCTTTCACACGGCTACGTTTGATCTGGCCATCAGCTTGCACTATAGCGATGGGTTGGTTTTCACGAATAGAACCGCGATTAACCTTTCCAATAGCGATACGTCCCTGGTAGGATGAAAAATCCAGGGATGTGATTTGCATTTGCAATGTTCCTTCGTATGCAACCGGAGGTGGTACTAATTTGATGATCCCATCAAGCAAAGGCATGATATCTTCTCTTGGTTCAAGAGAGTCATTAAACCAACCATGCTTACCGGAACCATAATACGTGCTGAAATCAAGTTGCTCTTCTGTAGCATCGAGGCTGAAGAACAAATCGAAAACATCATTGTGAATATCCATTGGCCTGCAATTCGGCTTATCCACTTTATTGATGATTACGATTGGCCTTAGGTTCAGTTGTAATGCTTTTTGCAATACAAACCTGGTCTGGGGCATAGGTCCTTCGAACGCGTCAACTAACAGTAATACACCATCCGCCATACGCAATACACGCTCTACCTCTCCACCAAAATCCGAGTGACCCGGTGTATCAATCACGTTAATCCTTACGCCTTTGTAATTAACAGCAGCATTTTTGGAAAAAATGGTAATCCCGCGCTCACGCTCCAGGTCATTGGAATCCATGATAAGCTCACCGGTTTCCTGGTGATCCTTAAATACTTTAGTAGCCTGGAGGATTTTGTCCACAAGGGTGGTCTTGCCATGATCGACGTGAGCGATGATTGCAATGTTCCGGATATTCTCATTAATCTGTGATGCCATATGTCTTAGAGGCTTAAAAAGCGGGTGCAAAGGTAATCATATAATCCTAAAACAGGGCATTTGGTTCCATATCTTCCTGATATACATGAGATAAACCCTTAATCCTTATGTTTTTACCTGAATTTAACGTAAGAGCAGGGGCAAGAAGCATAGAGCATAGGGCATAGGGGGAAAAGAAAAGCGCTTTATCCATCAATATGGATAAAGCGCTTTTCTTTTTAAAGAACTCCTTGCTCCCTGCCCCTTGCCCCTTGCTATTAGCTCCTTGCTAAATAATTATTGGAAAAGGATCAGTTTCCAGCGATCATGACAAGCCTCCTTGGAGAAACGTCCAAACGCATAGTTCAATTCCAACTGTAGTTGTACTGAAGCCGGATGTGTTTTAACGGATTTATCTTTAAGAGGTTCTACTACGATTGGGTGATTGTTCTCTTTACCTTGTTCATTCACCATATCATCAAAAGCCCAGTTTACGCGTACACCCATATTCAAGGTTAACAATTCCGTTCCTAACAAATAAGAACCAAAACCGAATACACCAGAAGTATAACTGTCAACGAAGTTATCAGTTACATCAGAAATACCAGAACCTACTGTCTCTAGTTCAACTTCATTGATGTTGCTGAACTTAGCCCCAAGCTCTATATAGGCACCATTCCCTGAATACCTGAATAAAGTAGAGATGTCATTATGTTTCCACTTGTACGAGTTGTAAACATCTCCGTTGTATTCGAAATCCTGGTTTGATGTAGCCCCTGCATATTCCAATGACAAACCAACATGATAACCAGTATTAATCCCTACACGTGCACCAAATGCGCTACCGGTTGAAATCTTATGCTTGTAATCAGCATCATCATATACGTTTTGATCGCTCATCCCGGTAGGGCCCCATGCGCCTTTGATACCGGCATCAAACCACCATTGTCCTTGAGCGGATCCTGCAAGGACCATCAACATTAAAAAGGTAAATAAATGCTTCATTTCAGTTTCTTTTGTTAGGGGGCGAATATAGAAATTATTTCATTCCCCGACGCTTCAACTCGGCCACAATAAGGCTGAGCTCACGGCTCATTTCTCCTGTCACAGCGGAGTTCTCACGTGCTCTTCGGATGAGGTACGGAATCACATCCTTTACTGGCCCGTAAGGCACATACTTAGATACATTATATCCTGCTTTCGCCAGATTAAATGTAATATGATCGCTCATGCCATAGAGTTGGCAGAAACTAAGATGACTATGATCTTTTGTGATGCCACGTTCAGAAATCAATCTGGCTTGGAGTTGATTGCTTTCCTGGTTGTGGGAAGCGGTGCATGAAGCAATTTCCGAATAATGATCAACACAATACTGAACAGCCAGATCGAAATCACGATCCGTATCCATTTTCGTTTCCTGAATGGGAGAAGGATATTTTTTGGCTTTAGCACGGTCTCTTTCTTTTTCCATGTATGCACCTCTTACAAGCTTAGCTCCAAGAATGTATCCTTTATTCACAGCCTCCCTGTGATCTTCTTTTAAACTTGCCAGTTTATCTTTACGATAGAGTTGGTAGGTATGATAAACCACTATTTTTTCCTGGTTATACCGCTCCATCATTTTTTTGACCAACATATCGATCGTATCCTGGATCCAGGTTTCTTCTGCATCAATAAAAACGGCTACCCCACTTTGAAAAGCCGCTTTGCACAATTTATCTACCCTGGCTTCAGCACGGGCAAAGGCTTGTTTCTCTTTTTCATCTGTTAGTTGGCCTGCTTGATACTTTTCAAGTATTTCTATGGATGCGAGTGCTGTCACCTTTGAAGAGATCACACTTACACCCGGATTTGTAGAGGCATATTTAATTGCGTTCAGGTTTTCAGCAAGAGTGCGATCAAAATCTTCCTCCTTTACTTTTCCCTCTGCACCAAAATCCAGAACGGTGAGTGTGTGAAGATCAAGAAGATGTTTTACCGCTTTCGTAGAATCCTCAAGGCTTACTCCACCACAAAAATGTTTAAAAAAGGTTATCCGGATCAATGGATTAAAAATCGTGATCCCCATATCATGCAACCATAATCCAACAGCCCCTAATATTCTGACTAACCAGGCTTTATTCATTATCCTAAACAACCAGAATGTGCCTCGTAATTGACTGTTTGATCTATGCTCGAATGCAATTTCAGTATTGCTGAAATCTACGGTTGCAGGGGTTGCATTTAACTGAGTATCAGAATTTACCATGTTGTTTCCAGATTAACCAGGCATGTTCTGCCTGCTTGTAGAGCATATCAAGGCCATTTTTGACTTTGGCCCCCATGTTTTCACTTTGCCTCAAAAATAACGTATTCGCTGGATTGTAAATAAGGTCAAAAACGCTGTGTTCCGGCGTCAAATATTCATAAGGAATCGACGGGTAAGCCGATTCATCCGGCATCATTCCAAGAGGGGTGGTGTTGACGAGGAGCAGGTGTTGATGAATAATATCCTGAGTGAGGTCAGTATAGGCATAGTGTCCTGCCCCACTACTTGAAACCACTGACGTATTTATACCCAACCGTTGTAAAGCGAAACAAATTGCTTTTGAACTTCCGCCACTTCCCAATACCAATGCATGCTGAGGAAGTGATTCTCCTCCATACCATTCTAATAAGGATTCGGTAAAACCAAGCACATCTGTGTTATAGCCTTTCCATGAAAATTTTCCTATTCTCACAATAGTATTTACTGCCCCAATTTGTAAAGCTGCAGGTTCGATATCATTGAGGAAATTAAGGATAGAAGACTTATGTGGGATCGTCACATTTAATCCAAAATAATCGGCACGCAATAGATTGGCGAATCCTGTCTCAGATTGAATCGGCAGCAGAGCATAACTAAAATCATCAAGTCCTAATTGCTTGAATTTTTCGTTAAAATAGTTTTGAGAGAAGGAATGGCTGAGTGGATATCCTATTAAGCCAAATTTCATGGGTTTGCAGATCTAGTTTTATGCCAACCTAAAGGTAACCCTTGAAACGCTATTCCACACAGCATTAAGGAAGCCTGAAAAGTATGCCTGCTTTTGCATTAAATCCATACATCGGATAGGAAGCCCAACGTTCACGATTATTCCCAAGAATGTTATTGACTTCGGCAAAAGCTCCAAAGGAAGGTGAGAAATAATAATCCCCATGGAGATTTAGATCAATCAATGGGTCAAGCGAAGTTTCTGTTCCTCCAACTGTTCGATAAGGCAAACCATTTTCTGCATTAAAAATAAAAGAGACATGGTACTTGTCTTCACCCCCTGCATACGTAACCTGGCTATTGAGACCAAAAGAAGGCCTGTGCCATGGTTTTTCCTCATTATCCAAACTAAAAAAACGTTGAGATACCTGACCTCTCAGGAAAAGATGCTTTACGATTTCAAATCGAAGAGATCCTTCAATACCAAAATAAGCGCCATCATCGTAAACCGGTACAAACTCTTCTGGTATACTTTCATTCTGCAGAAAGAACGACATCCCTTTGAACTTTGTATAATTGCCTGTCACCTCATAGAAAGTAGAACCGGTCCCGCCTTTAAAACCTGCATAGATTCGCCTGGAGACGGTATTACTGAGGCTGTCAAGTCTAGTACTGATGTAAGGATTATATGTTGACAGAAAATGAAAGTTATTCTTCTCGACATTACCTTTCCAACCTGCGATCAAGGTGAACAGGGATGGTGAATTGCGAAATAAAAATTCAATGTCCGGAAGAAATGCATTATCCTGGTTGCTTAGCAAGATTATTCCACCGAGGTGCATTTCGAGGTCACCAAGATAATATCCGAAATATGGGTTGAAGACCACGTTGTTTAACGCATATTCATCTGTATGCACCAGGGTGGAGAGATCAGCGTAAGCATTTATCCCAACAGGATATAAATCACTTCCAAATTTAGTTGCTGCTTCACCACCAACCTTTACTCCTTTCTCACGTGAACCTTGGTCATCTTTATCAGTTAGGAATTGAAAAAAGGTTTTATAGCTCAAGCTTGATTCTTCAGCATAAGGTCTGGATAACGTAAAATGCAAATCCGCACGCGAATAAATGCGTTTCAATGATTCTTCATTTGAAGGAATAGGATCGGC
>DASXWI010000182.1:0-5798 GCA_036503755.1 Saprospiraceae bacterium
ATTCTCCTAACAATCCTCTAGGGAACTCCTCACCACTTTTTATTAACCCTGTCACAGGCCTGATAACAGGTACGCCTAAGCTGACCGGTCAATTTGTCGTGGGGGTTTGTGTCAAGGAATATAGGAATGGTGTATTGTTAAGTATTCTTCGTCGTGATTTCCAATTTAATGTGCTGAACTGTATGTCTGCTGTTACAGCTGCTATTGATGCTGATGCGGTCGTTAATGGACAGGAATTTGTGCTTAATTCGTGCGGGAATAATACAGTGACCTTCAAGAATGAAAGTGAGCAAAAGGAATGTATAAGTAGTTACCATTGGATATTCAACATCAATGGTACTGATGTTGAATCCACTGAACGGGATGCAACCTTTACTTTCCCGGGCATCGGTAATTACAAAGGCATTATGATTGTCAACGAAGCCGAACAATGTGGAGATACGGCCTATATCAATGTGAATGTATACCCAGCGATAAATTGTGATTTTACATTCGATTATGACACTTGCAAAGGTGGGTCTGTAACCTATTTAGACAAATCAACTACAGGAGCCCAAAGCCTAACCAAATGGGATTGGGAGTTTGGAGACGGAGAGGGTAGCCAGGTTAAAAATCCGAGTCACCTATACCAGGTTCCCGGAAATCACCCGATCAGACTCATCGTAGAGGATAATAACCAATGTAAGGATACCTCAGAACAGACTATTGTATATTTCCCGGTTCCCCCTCTCATCATTGTCAAACCCACCAAATATGAAGCCTGTGTCCCGGAATACATAAAGTTTACCAACCTCTCAGTGCCGATAGATAATACCTATGACATCGACTGGGATTTCGGCGATGGTGGCACGAGTGGCATTATCAGCCCTATTCATGAGTATACTGAGGCAGGAACATACACGGTAAAACTTGATATTACTTCTCCAATTGGATGTCATATAAGCGAGGTTTTCCCGAACCTGATCACAATGGAGCCGTCTCCAACTGCAGATTTTACTTATACACCTGAAGTTATCAACAGTATTCAGAACAAAGCATCCTTCACTGATTTGTCAACGGATGCAACGGGATGGTATTGGGATTTTGGCGGTGAGGCTCGTTCTTTTATCCGTAATCCAACTTATACCTTCACAGATACCGGAATTCATGAGGTCATGGAAGTGGTATTTCACCCTAATGGTTGTACAGATACAGCAATACAAATTATTGATATAGAGCCAATTGTTCAATTCTTCCTCCCAAATGCCTTTACCCCAAATTATGATGGTAAGAACGAAATTTACAAGCCTAAGGGGCTTAGTGAAGGTGTAAGCCATTATTCCTTTGGTATCTGGTCCCGTTGGGGAGAGCAAGTTTTTTCTACAAATGATCCTGAAGACGGTTGGAATGGCCAGAAGAATAATTCAGGCCAGGAACTGCCGGTTGGCGTATATATGTGCGTCCTGCAATACACAGATGCCCGGAATCGCTCATTTGAGCTGAAAGAATTTGTCACCCTGGTCCGTTAACCGAAAATTTCCCCTCCGGGTATACAAATCGTAGAAAAAAGAATACCTTTGTGGCTCTTTTTTAGGAAAGTTATAACGCGTATAGTCATGGATCTTATTAAGTTAGTCGATCAAACACTCAATACTCAGCCTAGTTTCCCGGCATTTAAGTCAGGTGACAGTATTGTAGTATCCTATAAAATTATTGAGGGTGCCAAAGAGCGTATCCAGGATTTTAAGGGTGATGTTATCCAGGTGAAAGGCAGCGGTGCCGGTAAAACCTTCACCGTCCGGAAGATCTCTAATGGCGTAGGCGTTGAGCGTATTTTCCCTTTCAACTCTCCTCACATTGTTGAAATCAAACTTCTTAAGAAAGGTAAGGTGCGCAGGGCAAGGTTGTTCTACCTCCGTGATCTCGTAGGTAAGAAAGCTAAGATCAAAGAGAAGAGAGTTTTCAACTAATCCTTCGGGACCACTTCCTATTTCAATCCTTTGTTTTCCAGCCGGCTACTAAAATGGCCTGATACCTGATTTGGACTTCAGTTTTCCCTGGATCAACTTATCGATCAACCTGGCGGGCATATAGCGCATCAGGAAGAAGTTCCATTTATTTGGGACAATGTAATACCTGAGTTTAGCCCGCTTTGCCGACACAGCTTTAAGTATAAGCTTATCTACTCTTTCCACCGGCAACCCTTGTGTGATCATATTGTCGATCATCTGGTCCTTGAATTGAAGGATTCCATCATATTCGGATCCGAAATAAGCCGGATCTCTTTTAGCCTTTTCCCATATGGGGGTAGCAATCTTCCCCGCTACGATCAAAACTACCTGTACATCGTACATGTATAGCTCTCTGCGCAGGCTATCACTCAAGGCTTCCAGCGCATATTTAGAGGCAGCATATGGACCTATAAATGGACTTGCAAAGTGACCTGAAACACTACTCATATTGATGATCCGCCTTGGGTGGTTGTCACCTTGCAGTTTTTCCTTAATAAGTAGGGGGAAAAACAACTGGAGAATACGGACTGCACCAAACACATTGACCTGGAACTGGTGATTCCATTGTGCTATAGGAACATGAAGTACAGTTCCATTGATTACCATACCTGCATTATTGAAAATGGCTACAAAGGGATTTTGACCAATAATCTCTTCAGCTTTTGTTCTGGCGCTAAGAAGACTTTCTTCATCTGTCAAATCCATTAATAAAGGATGAATACCTTTTGTAACAGATGATTTCAATAGCTCAGCATCCTGGGTCGTCCTCACACCGGCAAGTACATCATAACCTTGCTTAGCCAATGCAAGACAAGCACTTTTCCCGATTCCCGTAGAAGCCCCGGTGACCAAGACAAATCTCTTCATCCTTCAAAATTGCTAAATTGGACGATACCGGTGTAACAAGTTTGTCTGAAATGTGTTATTGCTGGGATATTTCGGTTTACTATGTTGACTAGAATCCTGTTTTTCTCGATACTGTTACTGATCATTGACTTACTGGCTTTCCAGGCGGTAAAACAATTGACGATTTCTTCCAGCAAATCGCTTAAAACCATCGTGTATGTGCTATACTGGCTGGTTCCAGTAATCACTGTTTTGTATATGACAGGTTATGCCATGGGATGGGGAGAAAATTTACCAAAACCCTTACAGGTAACGGTACGCAGCATGATTTTCATTTTCTATTTTTCAAAGTTGCTCATCGCGGTCATTATCCTTATTGATGATTTGCGTCGGCTTGTATTTGGAGCACTCAACTTTGGTATTAAAGACATCAACCTTTCCACCGCAAGATCTCGTTGGATGTCTTATGGGGCTTTGATCTTAGGAGCTATCCCGGTGTTGAGTCTCTCTTATGGAATGGCAAGGAATCCATATCGATATAAGTTGTTGAAAACGCGTGTACCCATTAAAAACCTGCATCCTGACCTGGAAGGATTAAAAATCATACAGATCTCGGACATTCATTCAGGTAGTTTCCTTTTTAAAGAACCCGTCGAACGAAGTATCGAAATCATTAATGCTGAAAAGCCGGATATCGTTTTTTTTACCGGTGATCTTGTAAACTCGATTGCCAGTGAAATGGAACCCTTTGTAGAGATGTTCAGCAAGATCCAGGCACCCCTTGGTGTCTATTCTATCCTGGGCAACCATGACTACGGGGATTACCATAATTGGTCCAATCCTGCAGATAAAGCGAAAAACTTTGAAGATCTGAAAGCCATGCATCAAAAACTTGGCTGGGACCTCCTTCTTAATGAACATCGACAGATCAAGATCAAGGGTACTTTCTTTAACGTGATCGGGGTTGAGAATTATAGTGCAAGTCCAAGATTCCATAAGTATGGAGACCTGGTAAAGTCAACTTCAGGTATGCAGAAGGATACGTTCAATGTGCTTTTGTCTCATGACCCTTCGCACTGGGATGACCAGGTCAATAAGGACTATCCTGAAATCGACCTTACCCTATCGGGCCATACGCATGGCTTCCAGTTTGGCGTAGAAATACCCGGATATTGGAAATGGAGCCCAATCCAGTATGTTTATCCCCAGTGGGCAGGCCTTTATGAGAAAGGAGAGCAATATCTTTATGTCAACAGGGGCCTTGGATATTTAGGTTATCCGGGACGAGTAGGAATTTTGCCCGAAATAACACTATTGACGCTCCACCAGTCGTAGTTTTACGTCGCCTAACTTACAAAGTATGTATTCCGATAACCCGGACCGATCATTTTGTGCGCACAACACTCTCCCAATGAACGTTTCCTTAGTGAAGTGGTTTCTCTTTTTGGGGTTATTGGCATTCCAGGTTTCCTGTCAACAATCCAATGAGATTCAGCAGGAAGGACTTTACGGGAAATGGGATATCCATAAAGCTTTACGGAATGGAGCAGAGACGCCTTACCTACGCCGCGGTTATTTTATTATTGACCGCAATGGATCAATGACAGTTAATATTACCGGAACTGAAGAAAAGGGGACTTACGTGTTTGACCATAACAAGTTGCGGTTAAAGGATGAAAAGGATTTTATTGTTGAATCCCTTCGACAGGATAGTATGTCCATTCGGTATATAATGAATGCTGATAACACCTTCTTATTTTATCTAACGAAAAAGATGCATGAAGATCATTAGCCTTGCAGCCGTATTCACCATTTGGTTATCCTTCTTCGCTTACAGTGCGCCGGATATCAGTATGGAGGTATATAGGTTCAGGGCAGACAGCACTAATTATATTGAAGTCTCTCTTTATTTTGTTGGATCTACTTTACGTTGCGATTCTTTAAAGAATAGATTCGGAGCTGAGTATATTATTCTCATTAAGGATACAACAGGTCAGATACAAGCTGGCAACAAATACCAGCTTAGCCGTGAAGGATGTCCTGCGAAAGATATATTTGATACAAGAAGATTTACACTTTCACCAGGCAATTATATCATCCAGGTCGAAGCCTACGATCTCATGGATTCCCTTCACCAGGTAAGTATTACCCAGGAAATCACTATCAATAACAACAGAGGCCAGGTTGGACTATCCGATGGTCAATTACTTGCACTCGTGAAAAGCGAGCCAGATCAGGTTTCCCCATTTCACAAAAGTGGGTTGTATCTAGAGCCATTGGCTTTTAGATTTTATTATCCCTCTTTAAAGAGTGTATATCTATACCTGGAGGCCTACCATACTGAACTTTTGGAAGGACAACCTTATCTCCAATATACCTTGAAGCCATTGAGTGGAAATTATCCTTCCCCGATTGTCACGTACAAAAAGGTGAAGAAGGAAAAGATTGCTGCAAACCTGCTCCAACTAGATATTTCCAAACTAATCACTGGTGAATATCTTCTGGAAGCTGCGTTATTTGATGGCAATAAACAGTTGGTTGAAACGCATAAGATGGTATTCAACCGGCTTAATCCCGAAGGTGATTCCCTGTATCTGGCAAGTGGTGTCGCTGACCAGGAATTAGGTTTTGCAGAATTTATACCAGAAGATTCCCTGGATTATTATATCCGCGCAGTAGCTCCGGTAGCTAATTCGCTTGATGTAGAAGTGATCAATACGTTGCTGGATAAAGGCAGTCCTAAATCAAAACGATATTTCCTTCACAAATACTGGACAAAGCGTTCCGGAAAACTTGCTGTGGTGGATTGCAATGCATACATGAAGGTTGCACGAATAGTGGATAAATCGTATCAGTCTGGTTTTGGGTATGGATTTGAAACGGATAGAGGTCATATTTTTCTGAAGTATGGGCAGCCAGATGATATCATTGCTGTAGAAGATGAGCCAAGCGCACCTCCAT
>DASXWI010000183.1:0-2246 GCA_036503755.1 Saprospiraceae bacterium
CTATGCATTATGATGTAACAATCGTCGGAGGAGGAATCGTAGGCCTATCCACCGCTTGGAAAATGATCTCTGAACATCCTGGGATCAAAATTGCAGTGCTGGAGAAAGAACCTGCTGTTGGAACACATCAGACAGATCGCAACAGCGGTGTGATCCATTCCGGGATTTATTACAAACCTGGTAGTGCGAAGGCTGTGAATTGCGTGAAAGGGCACGGGATGTTACTTGACTTCTGCAGGGAACATGAAATTCCATTTGACTTGTGTGGCAAAATCATCATTGCCGGTGAGGATAAACAAATACCAACACTTGAAGGTATTTACCAACGTGGTTTGCAAAATGGATTACAGGGCATTCGCATGATTGATGCTTATGAAGCGAAGGAGATTGAACCCCATTGTCATGCTGTAAAAGGTATTTGGGTTCCTCAAGCGGGTATCATCGATTATCGTGTTGTAGCTAATAAACTGGCTTCACTCATCCGGGAAAATGGTGGTGAAATTATCACCGCATTTAAAGTGGATTCAATAGTTGACTGTAAGGATTCTATAAAAATCACATGTGACAATAGGGCCGTAGTGAGTTCCCTGGCCATTGGATGCGCAGGCCTTTATGCAGACCGTCTTACAACTTTGGCAGGCATAAAACCTCCGCATAAAATTGTCCCCTTCCGAGGTGAGTTTTATTCTTTGAGGCCAGAGGCTGTACGGTTAGTCAGGGGTTTGATTTATCCTGTACCTGATGTTAACTTCCCTTTCCTTGGAGTTCATTTAACCAAACGCATGGATGGTGGCATTGAGGCTGGGCCCAATGCAGTGCTAGCATTTCGCCGTGAAGGGTATCGCCATCTTGATATTCATCCTGGTGAATTGATAGAAGCTCTGCGCTACAGTGGATTTAGAAAGCTTGCCATGAAACATTGGCGAAAAGGTATGGATGAAATGGTGAGGTCTTTTTCAAAACGAGCTTTTCTGAAAAGCCTGCAGGTGCTTGTTCCTGAATTGTCTTTTGCAGATATTTCCCGGAGCAGGACTGGAGTAAGAGCGCAAGCACTGGATCAAAATGGCAACCTCGTGGATGATTATGTTATCCTTCAGCAGGAACGAATGATCCACGTGTGCAATGCGCCAAGTCCTGCAGCAACTTCATCTCTTTCAATAGGTGAGTTTGTAGCTGGTTTAGCTGGTGAAAAGCTTAAGGGTTTATGAGTTTATCGGTTTATAGGCTTATAAAGGGCTTAGGAGGTTAAGAGGTTAAGAGGTTAGTAGTAGTTGACTACATCCAGAGGTTTTTAGAGTTTTATATACTTTTACTTCTGATGATCACACGAAAAACAATCTCCATACTAGCATACCTCTTATTACAAGTTTTAGGAATACAGTCACAGGATATTCATCTTAGTTTGGGTAACAAAACCAAAACCTTCAAAGCAGGTACATTCCTGGAAATAATTCTACCTGCACCAGGGACTGTTCCATGTGATAAATGCAGCTTTAATGTGGTGAAAGGAAAACTGGTATCATACCAGCAAGAAGTCGTGACGATGGTCCTTTATGAGAAAAAGGAAGTGTTGGTGACTGATGGCAAAATCATGGGGTATCGTGAAACGGGATACACAAAAAACATGTCCATCGCTACCATAGAGATACCAAAGACAGATATATTATCTATCGCCCAAAGCGGCAAAAAAAAGCTGAAAACAATGACTACGGGAACAACGATTGCCACCGTCATAGGTCTGGTGGGATTGGGTCATATTGTCTCAGCTCCGCTTGCAGATGATAAGGCTGAATTGCTGGCAGGATTAGGTGTTGCGGAGGTGATTGTGGCTATTATTCTGGGGACCACTTCTTCGCCCAAAACCTATAGGACACATATCAACTGCCCCGAGCAACCTAAAGAATCAAAAGAAATCTGGATATGGGAGTAATTCCCGACATTTGACTCCCCCTTATTTAAACTTTTTCCAGATAAACGTATTTTAGTACATATGGAATCGACTACAGCCACCAAATCCCCGGTGCTCATTTATACCGAGCAAACGCCTAATCCTGAGTCACTTAAGTTTGTGACCAACAAGATGCTCTATACCGGGACCGCTGATTTCCGTACACGGGAACTGGCAGACGAATACTCTCCGCTGGCGGCAGCTTTATTTGACCTTCCCTATGTCAAGTCCGTCTATATCTGCAACAATTTCGTCACGCTGACCAAGGAGATGAATTATGCCTGGGAAGACCTGATGA
>DASXWI010000184.1:0-1718 GCA_036503755.1 Saprospiraceae bacterium
CCCTGGGACGCTTAAGAGAGTTCGTGTGGACAATGGGGACTATGTCAAATCAGGCCAATTGATAGCAGAGCTTGAAGACGCAGTCATTTTAAAGAACCTCGCCGAGCTTGAAGGAAGCCTCGCTGTTGCTACCGATCTATATGAGAGACAGAAAACATTGTGGGACCAAAACATTGGATCTGAAGTCCAATATATCCAGGCGAAGAATAATAAAGAATCACTGGAGCGTTCAATTGCAACCTTAAAGGAAAATTGGGCGATGACTAAAATTTATGCACCAACTTCTGGTACCGTAGATATGGTGATGCTGAAGCAAGGCCAGGCTATTTCACCGGGTATGCCTTTGTGCAATATTTTGAATCTGCAGGATCTTAAAATCGTAGGTGCGGTTACAGAATCTTACGCAGCAAAAGTAAAGCAAGGCGACATCGTCAAAGTTTACTTTCCTGATCAGGATAAAGAAATCACTACTAAGATTTCATATGTCAGTAAGAGTATCAATACGGTCAACAGGACCTTTACTGTCGAATGTAACCTTAACCAGGGGGATTACCGGGCTAACCAGATTGCAGTCATGCGCATTGTGGATTACCATAATCCTAAGGCGGTTACTATTCCAGTCAACTTAATCCAGACCGGAGAAGAAGGCGACTTTGTTGTTTTAGCAAACAAAACAGAAGTTGACCGCCAGGCAACGGTTCAAAAAGTGCAGATAGAGCAAGGACAAAACTATAACGGATATGTCGAGATCGTCAGTGGATTGAAAGAGGGTGACCTGGTGATCTCTACAGGATTCCAGGATGTCAACATTGGCGAAACAGTTCTCTACTAAGCACTAGCCTGGATTGAATACAGATTAACCACACTCACTATCCCTGATTTGCCCATAAACCTTCACTAAGGATACTCCTTAAACTATGAAAGAATTCAAGCTCACCTCCTGGTCCATAGACAATCGTACAAGTATTTTCATTATCACCATCCTGATCACGCTGGCTGGAATAATGGCTTATATCGCCATTCCTAAAGAGCAATTTCCGGATGTGACGGTCCCCCAGATTTTTGTCACTACTATTTATCCTGGTGCTTCACCATCGGACATGGAACAATTGGTGACCAAACCAATTGAGAAGCAATTGAAAGGACTCAGTGGGGTAAAGAAAATTACGTCCTCATCCGTTCAGGATTTTTCAAACATCATTGTTGAATTTAATACTGATCTGGATGTAGCACAGTGTAAGCAAAAGGTAAAAGATGGCGTTGATAAAGCTAAACGCGACCTGCCGTCAGATTTGTTAGATGATCCAACCATTACGGAATTCGACATTTCAGAAATTCCAATCATGAGTGTCAATATTGCCGGTGATTTCAGTCTCGACAGGTTGAAGGATTATGCGGATGAAGTGCAGGATAGAATTGAGGAGATGAGGGAAATCACCCGTGTGGACATGATCGGTGCGCTTGAAAAAGAAGTGCAGATTGATGTGGACAAATACAAAATGACTGCAGCCAAATTGACTTTCAGAGATATTGAAACTGCATTGGCTTATGAAAATAAAACGATCTCTGCAGGTAACGTTGATATCGGTGGAATGACCAGGTCTGTTTCTATTCGAGGCGATTTTAAAAATGTAGATGAAATAAAAAATCTGGTGATTTCATCCCAGGCAGGAGCAATTCTTTTCCTCAAAGATGTAGCTGATGTGCGCATGGGACAT
>DASXWI010000185.1:0-2023 GCA_036503755.1 Saprospiraceae bacterium
CTCATCATCAAGTACCCATGCGTTCGATTAATATTTCCATCGCAATTCGCTGCAGGATAAATCCCGCTATCAATATGAGGATCACGACTAAACCAATGCCTCCAAGCGTAAGAAGTGGTGTTAAACTTTGCCCTCCGAGCAACCAATCGCGGCCACTCACCAGTACAGGACTAACCGGGTTTAACGCCAATATCTTGAATGTCCCACCGAATGCTGTTGTGGCATAAACCACGGGTGTGGCATACATCGCAATTTGAAGAAAAACCGGTAAAGCAAACTGGATGTCTTTATACAATATGGCAAATGGCAATAGGAAAAGTCCAATACACATCCCCAGCATGATCAATACGAGTATGGCAGGAATAAATAAAAACGTATAAGGTGTCACCGGGATTTGGAAGATCAGGATCTCCGCAACAATGATCACCAATGAAATGAGCGTGGTGAATACGATTTCATAGAAAGCTGTAATCACCAGGGCTTCGCGGGGAAAATTGACTTTTACCAAAATCGGTGCATTCGCCTGCATGGATTGAATAGGCATGATTACGGCATTGGAAAAAACTGACCATAACATCGTGCCTGTAATCACAAATAAAGCATAGTTGCTTCCGGTATGCTGCAGATTGACAATATTTTTATCGTTTAAGAATATCCAGATAGCTGCTGTGGCCAAAGGAGGAAGGAGCGCCCAGATAATTCCGAAAAGGCTTTGACGGTAGCGGGCCTTGATATTACGTTGAGCAAAGCGAAAGCCAAGGGCGTGCGCCACAGGAAATTCTTTCCCAATGGCTTTCAGGGTCCTCCAAAGATTCGATTTGTTGTGAGCGGAATATTCCTGGATTTGCATACGTATCGTTACATACGGACACTCTTGATGAAGTGCCGGTTTTGATTTAGGATGACGGACGGAAGATAGCGGTATAATCTAAGAATCGAATGCATGGCACTTCGCAAGCTGATGGACTTAGGTATTTTCGGGTCGTATAAAAAGGCAACCCCCATTTCAAGGATATACATCCGGGTCCATGCATCGCTTTTCGGGATGGCATCCATTAGGTAGTCGAACATTCGTTGGAATTCAACCTTGTCAAAATTGGCTGTAATGGAATGTTCGTTTTCCTGATTATACCTATAATACGTGTCCTGGAGTAAAGCCATCTTCAGGGTTGTGTTATTCATCATATCGACAGTAAAACAAATATCCGAATAACGAAAGGGCTTGAAGAGGAGGATTATGCTTTTCCGCAGAAACTTATTGGATGCGGTTCCTCCAAAATGGCCGAAAGCTCTTTTGTCTTTAATCGTGGTAATGGTTTGTCTCAATCGCTCAGTAGCAGATTCGCGGATAAAGGAGAATAAGTAACAGTTGATATCCGGTTGAATGCGTTTTTCAAAGTTTTGATACAGATTAGGACCAATGCGGTCATCACTATCCAGAAATTGTATCCATTCTCCCTTAGCTTCTTCCAGGCCTTCATTTCGTGCAAGGGCCTGTCCGATATTTGCAGACAAGCTAATCAATCGTATGGAGGGATGGTTTAACTTTTCAACAACCTGGCAAGATCCATCGGTACTGCCATCATCGATGACGATAATTTCTAGGTGTAGCCCATGTGGTTCCTGGCGCAAAATGGAGAGGATGGCACGCTCAACAAACCTTTCCGAATTGTACATAGTCAGGATGACAGAGATATCCGGCGTAGTGTCCATAGGCAGGTACAAACAGAAGATTTAGACGACTCAAGATACCAAGTAATTGAAAAGCAAAAATTCAATCTACATTTGAACAGATTTCGATCCATCACCATCCATATATGAAGATCGCTGTTATCGTGCCTTCCCTCCATGACGTGGCACCTGTCCAGGTGGCTATGGCTGTGGCGACTCAGCTTGTGCAGAAGGGTCATACAGTTACTATTTATTATTTCAAAGCATCGTCGGCTAAACGGGATATCAAAGAAGTTACGTTCCATAAGGTCAATTTTTTTGGCCGAATAGACTGGAATGCGTATGATATTAT
>DASXWI010000186.1:0-3512 GCA_036503755.1 Saprospiraceae bacterium
GATGTTGAAAGTATTTTAACACGCCATCTTGAGGCTGCCGACTATAATGTAGAAGCTGCTGAACGAGGTATCGTTTACATTGACGAGATCGATAAGATCGCGCGTAAATCCGATAACCCATCTATCACCCGTGATGTAAGCGGTGAAGGTGTTCAACAGGCTTTACTGAAACTATTGGAAGGGACTGCTGTGAATGTACCGCCTCAGGGCGGAAGAAAACATCCTGATCAGAAAATGATCACCGTTAACACAGAGAACATCCTGTTCATTTGTGGCGGTGCGTTTGAAGGTATTTCCAGATTCATTGCCAACCGGTTGAATACACGTCCGCTGGGATTTGTTGCAGGTCATGATGGATTACATCCGGGTGATATCGATAAAGACAACCTGTTACAATTCATCACAGCTCAGGATCTCAAGAGCTTCGGACTTATACCCGAACTGATCGGTCGTTTACCTGTGGTTTCATTCCTGAATCCCCTTGATCAGGAAGCCCTGCGCAAAATACTTACCGAGCCAAAAAATGCGCTCATCAAACAATACAAAAAGTTGTTTGATATGGAAGACATTGAACTGGAATTCAAGGATGGTGCTATCGACTTCATAGTCGAAAAAGCCATGGCTTTTAAATTAGGTGCCCGCGGACTTCGCAGTATCTGTGAAGCGGTAATCAACGATGCCATGTTTGAATTACCCTCTGAGAAGAACACCGAACGTCTGGTGATCAATCGCGCCTATGCTGAAGAAAAATTCAGCAAGTCACAGTACAGCAAACTGAAAGTCGCTTAATATCACAATTCATTTCAGAGGTTATGAACGACTCTCTTCATGGAGATGTCTGATCATGGATGTGGCTGTGTTTTCAGATGCCGATCCGGTGTCCAGCGTTTTAATGACCTGGTTGTATCCTTCGATCATGTTTTCACGATAGGATTTATTATTCAGAATTTCAGAAAGTTCTTCTGATACCCTCACCGGTTTTGCCTTTGCCTGTATCAACTCTTTTACTACCTCTTTACCCGCTATTAAATTTACCAGGGAAACAAATGGTACTTTAATGAGCCGCATGGCTACGAAATATGATATAGGATTCGCTTTATATACCACAACCTGCGGAACTTTGAACAGAGCGGTTTCCAGGGTAGCCGTTCCGGATGTAACAATGGCGGCTGAAGCATTCAGGAGGAGATTGTAGGTATCTTCAAAAACCAGGGTAACATTCGGAGAAGATTTAAGCTCCTGATACCACGACTGATCCAGGTTGTCAATGGCCGCAACGGCAAAATGGCGATCCGGGAATTTCCGAACCACCTGGCTCATAAGCGGAATGATCCCCTTCAATTCCTGTTTCCGGCTTCCGGGAAGAAGTGCAATTAACGGCACGTCACTTTTTAACTGATGTTTCTCCCTGAAGGCAGGATCAGGTACGTGGGCTTTCACGGCATCCAGTACTGGGTTTCCCACATACTCGGCCTCCCAGTCAAATTTTTTAAAGAATTCCTTTTCAAAGGGAAGAATAACAAAAAGACGATCCACATAAGGCTTCAGCCACAGCGCGCGGTTCTGATACCACGCCCAGTACTTTGGAGGGATATAATAGAATATTTTAAATCCGTTTCGCTTGCCGAATTTGGCAATCTGAAGATTGAAGCCACCATAGTCAATAAGAATGATCACATCCGGTTTGTACAACAAGATATCCTCCTTGCACTTCCGGATGTATTTCTTGATCTTGTTTGCATTGGTGATCAGCTCGGCTAACCCCATGATGGCCATCTCACTGTAGTGAACGGCAAGGTCTACTCCGGCTTGTTGCATGTATTCACCACCAAATCCCCTGAATTCGGCAGATGATTCGCGGGCTTTGATTGCTTTCACCAGATTTCCTCCGTGCAAATCCCCTGATCTTTCGCCTGCTATAATGTAGTAACGCATTTCCTGAAGTACGATGTTCCAATTGTGAAGTACGGAATTTACAATTTAACTATTTGCGAGTGACACTCTTATTAGGGACGTACGAGAGGCTGAATTATTCTCCAAAGTACTCTACATAATTCCGTGGTGTTTCGAAAAGGCGAACGGAATGCAGTTTACCGAAAGACGTAATGGTGGGCAGATGTTTATCGAGGTTCTTCCAAATCTCAATCGCCAGGTTCTCACAACTGGCCAGCTTGTCTTTCATGAAGTCAACATCCAGGTTGAGATTCTTGTGATCAAGCTTTTCAACAACCTCTGAACGAATCAGGGTGCTGAGCTTTTTAAGGTCTACCACAAAGCCTGTATCAGGGTCTGGATTGCCCTTTACGGTAACGATCAGATCAAAATTATGTCCATGCCAGTTTTCATTGGCACAGGCGCCAAATACTTCAATATTTTTCTCTACTGGCCATTTGGGGTTATACAACTTGTGGGCAGCATTGAAGTGTTCTTTGCGGGAGATGTAGATCATGACGCAAAGTTAGGGGAAGGAATGCTCTGACAAAAATGTAATAATTTACTTATAACACATTCGGTTCTAACAGATAAAGGGGTTGACTCAAAATCAAGAAGCCCCAAAAGGTTTTATGCTTTCAGGGCTTCTTTTGTTTATGAATTTACTTAACAACCAACTCTTTTTAGAGCTGACTGCTCTCACTCACTAAGGCACCTTAGTAAAGGTTAGCGTTACCGGTAGTGATCCATCTGCACCACAACCGGCTGAAGGGTCAGCTTCGAACTCTGTTAACACAACTGTAAATTCTGAATCATCCGAAGCATCTGTAGTTCCAAAAGGAGCAACGGGAATGAGTTTGATATTAGCAGGACCGCAGCCAAGATTCGTTTCATCGGTTCTGAAAACGAAGCCGCTTCCATTGCAATCATCGAATACCAACGTCCACTCAAGAGCTGCATTGCCAAGATCAAACACTTCATAGTAAACAGCTTCAAAGGTTCGTTTTCCTCCAGGGGCAACCTCGAGAGTAACTGTTTGATCATTAAAGATTGGAGCACCCCCGCCTACAACATCCGATCCTGCTGTTGATGTCAATGTATAATCACCAACAAAAAGATCGTCATCAACAGTCTCTGTACAACCTTTAATAGTACCTACTAAAACCTCAGTCTCATCCACTCCACTTGGTGTTTCTGTAAAGAAAGTCAGATAAATTTCTTCATCCTCCTCGATTTCACCATCATCCAGAATCGTTATACTAACGGGGAAACCATCCTGACCCTGAAGTGCAAGAAGATCAACTGAGTGCGTATTTAGAATAAAGTCCTCACCTTCTGTAGCCGTTGAGGAACTACCTACTGCAATCTCCAGGTGCATATCGGTGATCTGTTTGTCATCGGTTGCAAAATCAATGACATAATCACCATTGTCAAATTCAGCCACATCTATGATTGGTGACTCTGGAGTTACAGGAAATTTGGCAAAAGAAGTGATTACAGACGTGTTCGCAGAATCCTCCCCGCATGAAACAATTGTTAAGGCAGCTGTACCAACTAACAATAATTTTCTGAATATATTC
>DASXWI010000187.1:0-4593 GCA_036503755.1 Saprospiraceae bacterium
GTATGTATAAAGATGGACTTCTTCGAAGGTGAGATAATCCACTACAAAAAAGGTCAGCAATCCCGCTGATAAAAAAATACCCGTTGATGCCTCTGCACCGTATAAAAGGTGATGATGAGCTGCAAAACTAAGTACATTCACTTCAAGCATAATTGCACCTACGAGATACAACCACATTTTAGCATCAATTTTGCCTCCCCACATTTGAAGGTTTTCGGCTCTGCCTAAATAAAAATCTGCAAAGAAGGATTTTCTAACAGCCGGGTAAGGTAACACGACCGCAATTGAAAATATCAGTCCTAAACCAATCGCTCCAGCTAAAGAATACCACCTATACCTGTAGAACCAATCCCAAGGCATCAGACCTGAATATCCTGAGAGGAACCAAAGCAAAATCACCACGAAAAGGACAAACAACCCATTCAGCCTATACCTAAGCTTTTCATTGGTCCCGCCTTTTGTAACATATCCTGTAACCCATCTGCCTGGTAAAAATGCATTGAGCAGAAAAATGATACCGTAAACGAACACCGGGGAGAGGACACCCAAAATCTTATCCATGCAAATAAATATAGTTCAATGAATATGCAAAGGCAATATTAACTACCTGGAGAATATCAATCGCATTCCAGCAGGACTACCAACCACAGCACCATTCTCATACACTCTGACACCATTTACCCATGTACCCTCAATTCGACCAGGTAAGGTTACATTTTCAAGGGGAGACCAGCCGCATTTATAAAGGATATTTTCTTTTGTGACTAATGTATCCTGATCAAGGTCAAGCATGACGATATCTGCAAAACTTCCTATGTCAAGATAACCTCTTCCTGCTATCCGAAAACACTCAGCAGGAGCATGACACATTTTTTCAACTATCCGCTCAAGAGAAATCCTGCCTTCCTTGTAATGCGTGAGCATCATCTGAAGTGTATGTTGCACCAGTGGAAGTCCGGAAGGTGCATTTGAATAGGGTTCTGATTTTTCTGCCCACGTGTGTGGTGCATGATCCGATGCGATGATGTCAATTCGATCATCAAGTACTGCCTCAAGAATAGCTTCGCGATCAGCGGCAGTCTTTATAGCAGGATTGCATTTTATCTGGTTCCCTAAGGTGATATAGTCCTGGTCCGCAAAATAAAGATGATGCGCGCAGGCTTCAGATGTAATGCGTTTATCTTTCACAGCACCTTTTGTGAAGAGACTGGTTTCTTCCTTAGTGGTAATATGAAGTATATGAAAACGTGTATTGTATTTTGTGGCAAGTTCGATACCAAGCGAAGAACTCAACAAACAAGCTTCTCTGCTTCTTATCCAGGGATGAGCCGATGGAGGGATCATGTTGCCATACTTTTCTTTTGCTGCTGCCATATTGGCCCGAACAGTAGCTTCATCCTCACAATGTGCTGCCAGGAGTAAAGGGCATGATGCAAATAGTTGTTCAAGGGTTTCCTTGTTATCCACCAGCATATTCCCGGTACTACTACCCATAAACACTTTGACACCGCAAACACCAGATGGATCCGTTTTCAGTACTTCCTCCAGGTTATCATTGGTGGCCCCCATGAAAAAGGAATAATTAGCCCATGATTGGGTAGAGGCTATCTCGTATTTCTGTTCCAACCTTTCCTGGGTAACCGCGGGAGGATTGGTATTGGGCATTTCCATAAAACTGGTGACTCCCCCGGCAATGGCAGCCCTGGATTCGGTAAAAATGGTGGCTTTATGCTCCAGTCCCGGCTCTCTGAAATGCACCTGATCATCAATGATCCCTGGCATCAGGTAACGGCCATTGACCGCAATTTCAGTATTGCGCTGTGGCAAACTGATGTTTGAGGCAATATTTTCAATAATATCATCTTTCACCCGGATATCCGCCTCTATGATCTTTCCCCCGCTAATAATTCTGGCTTCTTTAAAAACAATGTCTCTCATGGGCCTAAAGATACCTGCTTTTGTCTCCAGGCCTACGGCTGCTGGTGGTAAAAATTTATAGTTTTGCACTTCCAATTTCAGCACCATGCATGTCATCAACCCTTTTGCCAATCCCGGAAAAATCATCGGCATTTGTGGCGGCGGCCAATTAGGTAAGATGCTCTGTGAGGCTGCATCCGCCTGGGATTGGAAAACAGCCGTTCTCGATAGTTCTCCCGATGACCCTGCTGCCCGGATGGCGTATAAATTTTTTGCCGGAGATTATACCAACTATGATGACGTATTTCAGTTTGGCAAGGGTGTCGACGTCCTTACCATCGAAATTGAAAAAGTAAACCTGGAGGCCCTCATTGATCTTGAGAAAATGGGAAAGATCGTCCATCCCTCCCCTGCTGCATTAGCCATCATACGGGACAAAGCACTTCAGAAACAATTTTTTATTGATGAAGGCTTACCCACATCGCCTCAAGTCCTTTTTGAAAATAAAGACCAGATCCTCCAGGCTTTGCAATCCGGGGATATAGAACTTCCATTTGTTCAGAAAATTCGATCCGGCGGGTATGATGGCAGAGGCGTTGCAATCATTCGCACTCTGGAGGATCTAACACTACTATTGGATGGAGCAAGTTTAGTTGAACCCTTGATCAATGTTGAAGTTGAAGTAGCCGTCATAGCTGCACGCAACCGAAGTGGTGAAATAAAAACATTCCCTCCGGTTGCCATGGCTTTTCATCCGGAAGCCAACCTGGTGGAATACCTGTATTGTCCAAGTGGCCTCGGACCTGCACTAGAACTTGAAGCAACACAAATCGCACAGGCAGCGATTGAATCCCTTGATATATGCGGATTACTTGCTGTTGAAATGTTTCTTACCGCTGAAGGTGATTGGTTGATCAATGAAGTAGCTCCTCGTCCTCATAACAGTGGGCATCATACGATTGAATGTTGCAACGTCAGCCAGTTTCAACAGCATTTACTGGCGATTTGCAATTTGCCACTGATTGATCCACAACTTCAGTTTCCAGGTGTGATGATCAATCTTTTAGGCGAAGAAGGTTATGAAGGACCTGTGAAATATATCGGTATTGAACAAGCCTTACGATTAGGATCCGTCTACGTACATCTTTATGGGAAAAAGAATACAAAACCTTTCCGCAAAATGGGTCACATCACGGTAGCTAACCGAAGTGTCAATAAAGCTATACGTACAGCTAACTTTTTAAAAGAACATATCAAAGTCATATCATGAGCAAGCCATTAGTAAGTATTGTGATGGGTTCTGATTCAGATCTGCCGGTGATGCAGCATGCTGCGGATATCCTTGCTGCTTTCGGGATTTTGTTTGAACTCGACATTGTATCGGCTCATCGTACTCCACAGAAGATGGTGGACTATGCAAAGAAAGCGCATAAAAGAGGCATAAAAGTAATCATCGCCGGTGCCGGTGGTGCAGCACATCTTCCTGGAATGATTGCCAGTCTTTCACCTTTACCCGTCATTGGTGTTCCAGTAAAATCAAGTTCAAACATAACAGAGGGTTGGGATTCAATCCTATCCATATTACAAATGCCGGGTGGCGTTCCTGTTGCAACTGTTGCTGTCAATGGTGCAAAAAATGCAGGGATACTAGCTGCTCAAATCATTGGTGCTTCAGATCGAAGTACACGCACTAAAATTATTGAGTATAAAGCTGCGCTCCAGAAAGAGGTGGAAGAGAAATCGGAGCTTTTGAAAAAAGGCGAAAGCTAAGGCGAAGGCAAAGGTTTGTTCTTACATGATGGTCAGGAGACCATCTAACCATAATTATCAATTAGATATAGTAACTGATATAGGATTGAAGTCAGGAGACTTCAACCAGCGGTGGTTAATCAAATCGTGATCCGGCTCCCAGCATGATTGAATTCAACAGGCCGTTTTCATAATAACTTTTGGCCATGTAGGCAAATTCGTAATCAAGGTGGATAAAATACTTTGGACCGAAGGACTTCATGATTCCGGCTCCAATCCCTCCATAAAAACCTGATTGTTTTAAAGCACTTTCAGATGAATTCAATCTCTTCCGGTTTGAAAATTGATATCCCAGGTCGGTTTTAATAAATCCCTGGAAAGATCCATTTCCTATAATATACTTTGGGGAAATGACTATAGGTACAGTACCTATGGTGTATTCAAACTCATTACCGCCACTGGATACAATCAGGTTATTTGATGTTTTGACATAACCAATCGAAAAGCCATAACATAATTTATGCTCCTTGGGGTGATATTCATAGAGCCCATTGACTTTCCAGCCTGGAAAATTAGTCCTATAATATTGGGCGTTGCCAAATGCGTATCCCCCTTCAAAAGTAAAGGACTTAAGCTGGGCTCCGATGGAAGGTATAAACAGGAAATTAATAGACAGAAAAATGAATAACCATAGTTGTGACTTCACCCTCCGATTTACCTCAAATGATGTCCACTCCATAATCATGAAATTTATCTGTTAATCTCTTTTATCCGCGAGTAGATATAAAACAGCCATTCTAACAGCTACTCCATTTTCTACTTGTTGTAAGATAATGGAATGTTCTGAGTCGGCGATATCGCTTGTGATTTCGACACCGCGATTGATCGGACCCGGGTGCATGATGACGATAGGTTTAGATAGACTGT
>DASXWI010000188.1:0-5372 GCA_036503755.1 Saprospiraceae bacterium
GTGCCCTCGTAGGACAGGTTACATGAAAGGCAACATCACCGGGTTTGACAAGGCTTCCATCCTGAATATGTAATTCAAAATCAGCAGCTGGTGCTACTTCTTTAAAAATCCTGCGAGCTATCTCCACTCCGGAAACAACTCCATCATCCTTGACCAATAATTTTGCTTTACTCACACGAGTGGATCGGATGCATGCCATCGAGGTGTGATCGCCTTCCCCTACATCTTCGGATAAACCGAGGCGAATAAAAGAATCAAGCATTTTTTCAAAAGAGTCCATAGTCGGTAACTTCAAAACTTTAAATACAAAAAGTAAAAACTGGTAATTGGTAATACATTCGAAACGGAAAGGTAAGGCCTAAAACAATATACCAAGGCACAAGATGAGATTTCCGATGGTTGCCTTCGAATCTTCCTGTACCGTTATATAGGTTGGAATAATATCCGGGTTATGATAAGCAATATGCCCATGATCCCTTGTAACATCGATAAGCCCACGTTGGTAATACAACCCCCCAATCAAGGAATTATTCTTGCTGATAGCATATTCAACACCTGCTCCCAGTCCCAGGAAAACATTGGCGACGACAAGGTCTTTGGAGATGTTTTCTTGTTCATAGAGATAATCATCAGTTTCTATATCTCCTCTTCCTCGGGTAAGGAAGGAAAAGGTTAAAACCGGAGCTTCAAAAAACCAGTTCATATTCCCATCGCTTTCAGTGCGGAATTTTAACCCTACCGGAAACTCGAGATATTGCAATTGATACCTGATGGTTACTCCATCCGGAAGTGGTTTATCTCCTGTTTGAAGTAAAGGCTCACTGAGCTCTGATTCTGGTAGAAAATTCCCTCCTACTTCATACAGGAATTCCCCTCCTTCATGGAAGGCAAGATTAAATCCAACGGTAAAAGAGAGATTGTCTTTGAAGTAGATATCGCTGATAGCACCGAGTTTGAGGCCAAGATTTCCTCCATTCTTGACGATAACATCCTTATGGTTATTCCGTAATCCTGAAAATACAGGGCTTGCCTGGAAACCAATCCGGAATGACCTCTCCTGTCCGGACAGATATCCTTGGAGGGTAACCAAAAAGCAAACGATACACAATATCTTCGCAGCTATTCGTTTCATAGTGTTCAATGGCACAATGTACTTGTTTACGCAGCATACACCAGATAAAATGAAGTCAGAGCAGATCAGTATATTTAGTGCACTCAGGGTCCTGGTGTGCTTCATGATTCTCTTTTCAGCATGTTCATCCGATAAAGAAACAAATATACCGGATGTGTCCGATATCAAGATTGACCTCGATATCACACGTTTTGAGCAACTTTTACTAAAAGATACCCTTATCGACGCGACAGGAATTCGTCAACTGATGCAGGAACACCCTGCCTTTGCTGAGGTTTATTTCAACCATGTGATGCCCGGAGCAGAGGATATGGTGGCGAGCGAGGATGAGGAGATTAAATCGCAGCAGATTCAGGCATGGATAAAACATCCAAGAACAAGATGGCTTTATGATACAGTACAGCAAATCTTTCCTGACATCAATGTGCTAAAAGAGGATCTCACTACTTCCTTTAAATATGCCAAATACTATTTTCCGGAAAAGGAAACACCAAAGATATATACCACAATATCAGATTTTGGATACTTCCCGTTTGTTTATTCAGAAGATAGTCTGAGGGACGGTATAGGCATAAGTCTTGAAATGTTCCTGGGTGATAGTTTCCCTTATTTAAACTATACCGGATTAAACAATGCTTTCTCAGACTACCTGACAAGGTCATACAATAAAGATCATATCGTAAGGCGAACACTGGAAGTTTGGATCGATGATTTTGCAGGTCCCCCTCCTGGCAATCGATTACTTGATTTGATGATCCACAATGGGAAAAAACTTTTCATACTGCAGTCCCTCATGCCGCATGCTCCGGATACAGTAATCCTGGATTATGCTTCCGTTAAGCTTGATTGGTTGAATGCCCATGAACAAAATGTCTGGTATCATTTTACAGCGCAGGACATGCTATATGAAACCTCTCTCAATAAAATTCAAAAATATATCGGACCCAGTCCTTCTTCACCAGGCATGCCTCCTGAGGCACCCGGCAATTCTGCATCTTGGCTCGGATGGCTTATTGTAAAATCTTATATGAAAAAACATCCATCAACAACGTTGACTCAACTCCTCGAAATGAAGGATGCGCAGGTGATACTTGATCAATCAGGTTACAGACCACCGAGGCAATGAGCAGAGGGCAGTGGGCATGGGGCATGGGGCCGTGAGCAAACAGCGGTGAGCAACTTGCAAAATCATTCGGTGACGAATCTGAGAGCTGACAGCTGATAGCTGACAGCTAAAACAATTCTTGTATCTTTCATTAGTTACATTTTACCAAAAACATTTGCCATGTCCAGAGCCATTCCCTTAGTTGATCTCGGGAAATTCAAAGAAGGATCAGAAACTGATAAGAAAGCATTTGTTGATGAGTTGGGTCATGCCTTCCAGGAGTTTGGTTTTGTAGGAGTGATCAACCATGGCATTCCAAAAGAATTGGTGAGCAGATATTATGCTGAGGCTAAAGCTTTCTTTTCCCTTCCCACAGAGGTGAAAAGCAAATACGAAATCAAAGGACTTGCAGGTCAGAGAGGCTATACTTCTTTCGGAAAAGAACATGCTAAACATAGTAATGTCGGTGACTTAAAAGAGTTTTTCCAGCTTGGCCAGGAAGTACCAGCAAACCATCCCTTGAAGGCAGAATATCCTGACAATATTCATGTGACTGAAGTACCTGCATTTACAAAAACCGGAATTGAATTGTATAAAGCCTTTGAGATCTCAGGAGCATGGTTGCTTCATACGATTGCTTTATATCTCAAGATTGACCCTGGTTATTTTGATGAAAAAATCCGGGAAGGCAATAGTATCCTTCGCGCTATTCATTATCCTCCCATCACATCAGAACCCAAATCTGCTATCCGAGCCGAACAACATGAAGACATTAATCTAATTACATTACTTGTTGGTGCATCTGCCGGAGGCTTGCAGATTTTGGACATGAAAAATCAGTGGCTTGATATTGTCCCCGGTGAAGATGAAATTGTAGTAAACGTAGGAGACATGTTACAACGCCTCACCAATAACTATCTCAAATCGACTACGCATCGGGTTGTCAATCCTCCTCGTGAAGAATGGCACCGGCCCAGGCTTTCCATTCCATTCTTTCTCCATCCAAAAGGTGACATGGATCTCAGCTGTTTGCCCTCCACTGTAACAGCTGATCAACCATTAGCTTATGAACCTATTACCGCAGGGGAATATTTGAATGAACGGTTGCGAGAGATTGGGTTGAAAAAGTAGCGGTAATCCGTTATTTTTATTTTCATCCTTTTCGATGAAACAGGTAAGTAGTGATTGTGATTCACTTAGCGAAGCTTTCGATTTTCCTAAATTTGAAATTATGTTAAAATGGCCTTAGAGCCGCTGACAATCAACAATTTAAATCAGTGTGGCACACCTAAGTGTGCCACACTGATTTAAATTGCATGCTGAAAGCAGTATTTGAAAATCAAAGACCATCCCAATCTGGTTTTTCTCCTGTAAAATACCTGCTTTTTGTGCGCAATCTTTCCTTTTGCCTTTCCAATATCAACTGCGCTATTCCCCTGGCAGGTGGCACATCTCCTGATCGTAAGGCCCGTTGAATTTTATACTCTTCAACGTCGAGACGATAAAGAGAGCTTAGCAGGAGATCAAGATCATGCTGCATCAATTCTTCAACGCGTGTGGTAAAGAGATCAAGCAAGGCCGGCTCGTCAAGAATAGACTCACTTTCCGGAAGGAGTTTCTCAAAGAGTCCCGGTGATTTTTCTTCTTCCATGAATGGTGTCGATTAGACTGTCTTCTGCTGTGGTAACGGGTGGCTGATCATGGAAAGTATCTCTTCCAGATACATACGCTCGTTGCTTAGACGTGGCACTTTGGCCTGGCTTCCGGCTTTCCCTTTTTTCTGAAGCCATTTTCTGAAGGTGCCATTTGGAAGTACGGTCAGTTTTAGTCTGTCAAGAGCCATGCCCTGGAATCGTTTGGCTTCGTAATCACTGTTGAGGAGTTGGAGATTTTTATCAAGCAAATCTCCAAATGCATTTACATCTTCAGGAGACTGGTCAAACTCGATCAACCAGTGATGTCCGCCTTTGCCATTAAGGGACATGTGGACCGGAGCCACAGTATAATCACTGACCATTGCTTTCAAGGCTTTGGATGTAAGCTCGATGGCTTTATCTGTATTGTCCACCATAACTTCTTCTCCAAACGTATTGATGTATTGTTTGGTCCGGCCTGTGATACAAAGTCTATAGGGATTTTTAGAAGTAAACATGACCGTATCCCCGATCTTATATCGCCATAAACCTCCATTGGTAGTGATCACCATGGCATAGGATTTCCCGATTTCCACATCTCTCAGGGGGATGGCATCAGGAGTTTGGTGATGCCACTGGCCTTCCGGGATAAATTCATAATAGATTCCAGTGTCCGGGAAAAGGAGGAGTCCTTCCTGGCGGTCATTTGTATCCTGTGAGGCAAAGTATCCTTCGGAGGCATTATAGATTTCCTGATAAGCGAATTTGTCTGAAGGAAACATAGCTCTGAATTGCTCCTCATAAGGCCCAAAGCCAACACCACCGTGCATATAAACAGAAGCATGAGGCCAGACTTCAAGCATATTGTCCTTGCCGGTCAATTCAAGGATTCTGCGAAAGAGAACAAGAGTCCAGGTAGGCACTCCTGCGAATACACCTACGTTTTGCCTGCTGCAGACATCAGCCATGATTTCGATCTTCTTATCCCATTCAGGAAGGAGCGAAGTTTTGGTATCGGGTGTAAAAAATGGTCGGCCGATCCAAGGCATATGATGCAGCATGATTGCTGAAACATCGCCGAAGCGGATATCCGGGTGGGGTGTTTTAGAAATGCTCCCTGCCATAACCAGGTTTTTGTCGGCAAATACACGGACCTCTGGGTTGCGTTCATAAAGCAGGGCAAGGGTGTACCATCCTGACCTGCCGTGGGTATGGTTAATGTGTTCTGTAGTGACAGGTATAAATTTGCTTTTATCTGCTGTCGTGCCTGAAGATTTGGCAAACCAGGTGACCAAGCCTGGCCAGAGCACATTGGTTTCGCCTTGCATCATCCTTTGGATCTGGTCTCTTATAGCATCATAATTGCGTACAGGTACCTGGCGGGCATAATCAGCATTGCTTTTAACAGATGAAAAACCGAATTCTTTACCGACTTCGGTACGTTTTGCCTTCTGAATGAGTGATTTAAGAATGGAATCCTGCAACTGGTGGATTTTCTGTT
>DASXWI010000189.1:0-1782 GCA_036503755.1 Saprospiraceae bacterium
CCCTTCTGCCTTTGCGCGTCCAATAGAAATCATTACATCATTTAGATCACTATATCTATTCCCGTCATTGAGCTGGTCATACCATGACGGTGTATGCCACAATCTCAGGCGAACAAGATTACAACCATGATCTTTAAAAATCGTGTATGCATCTTGTGGATCTTCATTAACTGTATAGGTAGCACCACAGTCTTCCATTTCGTTGACATAAGATAGATCGGCGCCGAAATAAAACGATTGAGAAGAAACCATGCTTGTTGTGGCTAATGTCACCAGAACAACAATCCATTTTGAGGTATGCATGACTTACAATCGTTTGGTCTTTAAAATTTAAATTCCAAAGGTCAAACCAAATACCCAATATGTTTGTAGTGGATTGGTAGAAAGTCCGGCTGCCTCAGCCTCCTGGTTATTACTACGTAGTCCGAAATCCAGGCCAAGTCCGATTCCTTTTACATTTGTCGTTAACCCGTTGATCCAGGTCCAGTTGGAGTAATCGGAACCTTCATAACTAAAAAAGGCGGAGATGTTAGATGTCCAGGCTAGTCCCTTGGTGATTTGTTTTTTGTAATCAATAAAGAGTTTAGTACCAAATGAACTGGTGTATTCATAACCTTCATCAAAGAAGATGTAGTTATAATTCAATGGATGAACAACCACATATAAGTCAGTAATGGGTGTCCATGTTAAGCCAGCTCCTACATCCAGGTATCCTGGATCATTGAAGTTGTCAATCACACTCGAGCGGTATTCACCAAGTGCCGAAATCGCCAGCTTTTCACCAAGTTTGTAACCAAACAATGAATTGAAAGTAGCGGCGTCTGCAGAGGATTCAAATTCATCATCTGTCGGATCCTCTTCATCGTCAAACTTTTGCCAACCGAGGGCAAGGTTTAATCCGTTACGCCAGAAATATTTCTTTTGATCCAGGTTCAGGAAGCTATTACCGGTAAAGGTAAGACTGACGGCATTGGTGTTTGGCGAATCTTTGGAGAGCCAGTCAGAGAAACTAGATACGTTGAAACCAATATTTCCATGTGCGCCAATATCCCAGCGAGGATAAGGGGTGACTTTATCCGTCAGATCTTCCACCACAACCTTCAAGGCATCAACAGAGTCCGTGAGGGCTGCCAACTCTGCTTCGAGGACAGTGAGCTCAGCTGCTTTAGCCTCCTTAAGCGCAATTAATTCTTCTGTAGTTTGAGCAGTGATTGTCCCAAATCCAAAACAGGCAAAGGCCAGTAGCAATATTCCTTTTCTCATAATAGTTTAGGTTAAATGTTGATTTCACGGTAAAACTAATCAAAATGTGGTCTGATCAAAAAGCCCGTAAGCCTTGCCTTCCAGGAGGATATCCCGAAAGCCCGGAATATGTTTTTATGTATTCATAACATGATTTTTATAAATAGAGATATTTTAATATGAGTTACCTGATCTAGCGTCAACGTATGTAAATTTTCATAGCCTTAGCCTGAAATGTTAAATTCTTGTAACCTTAATTAAAACCATATAGCCATCTTTACCCTCTAATTCAATTTTAAATGAAAGCTCAACCTTATCACATAGTTCGTAATTCAAAGATTCACGGCCGCGGTGTTTTTGCAAAAAGAGATATCCGTAAAGGAACCAGGATAATTGAATATACAGGTCCGATTGTTTCTGAAAAAGAAGCTGAGAAAATCGGATCCGAAGTTGTGGATGGACACGGACATACAATGTTATTCCAACTCGACAACAAAAGAGTCATTAACGGAAATGAAGGAGGGGATGCCCGCTATATTA
>DASXWI010000190.1:0-2860 GCA_036503755.1 Saprospiraceae bacterium
TGATCAGGCCTGTGACTTGTACCACAAATTCACGGCCGAGTTTCCTGGCTTGTTGGCACAAGGAGGCATCATCTTCCATATTAAATACCAGCTGGGTGATCCCATACCGGTCACGGAGATCAATAAAGGTCATTCCTCCCAGGTCCCTGGAAGCCTGCACCCATCCGGCAAGGGTGACCTGCATTCCGGCGTTTCCAAGTCTCAACTCACCGCACGTATTCGTCCTGTACATACTACTTTTTCATTTGTTTGGGCTGCAAATGTACGGGAAAAGGGCAGAAAGGCGGAAAGCCAGAAGGGCGGAAAGCCAGTCTTTCTCATGCCATCGTCTACCTTTGGGACATGCTCCCATTCCTGACCATACTTTGGTGTTTTTCATTGGCAATCCTCACTGTCTACAACTTTGTGGTGTTCAGGATTAGGATGAAGGAGAGCGGAATAAAAGTTTCGGAAGACCTTCCGGGAGTCAGTATTGTAATCGCCGTAAAAAACGGGAGTGCTCAATTGAGTCACAATATTGGAAGCATCATCGCTCAGGATTATTCCCTATTTGAAATTATCATCGTAGATGATTACAGTAGTGCGGATGAAAGAATGAGGCTGGAAGAAATAACAAAGGGCGCCCAAAAAATTTTTCTTTTTCACAACCAAGAGAAGCCGGGGAAAAAGCAGGCTTTACGACTTGGTATTGAAAGCGCAAAGTATCCACTCATTCTATGCATTGATGCAGATTGCCGCCCATCATCCATAGAATGGATAAAAAGTATGGTCGCTAAAAGTGAGCGTAGCAAAATGGTGCTTGGATATTCTCCGTATGTGCAGCAAAAAGGTTTGCTCAATCTATTCCTTCGCTTCGAAACGGTAATGACGGCCATCCAGTATTTATCGTGGACGATGTTAGGAAAACCTTACATGGGTGTGGGGCGAAATATGCTTTATCCGCGAAATTTATTTCAACATGTCAATCCATATGACCACAGCAATATTCCATACGGAGATGATGACCTTTGGGTGCAGAAGGCTTCGACGATGGCAAGCATTCAAGTCAACTTGGATCGTTCATCATTTGTATATTCAGATCCCCCGCATTCATGGAGTAAATGGTTGAAACAAAAGCACAGACATATGTCTGCGGGACATCACTATGATAAAAAAGCATGGTGGCGACCTGGGCTTTTTGGTTTTGCATTGTTTATGTATTGGTTCTTGCTTCCCTTTATTTTATTGGGAACCATGCTAAATTGGATTGTGGTCCTCTTCATTGCAGGCTTATTTATTCGTTGGATTGCCTATACAGCCTGGACAAAAAAACTAGGGGATAGCGATACGGTTGTTTGGTATCCTTTACTGGAATTGGGATATGCGCTCTATCTTGCAGGCATGGGTTTATTCACCGCAGTGGTAAAAAAGAAATCATGGAATTGATCTTATCCTATTTTCCAGAATTGACAGCAAAGCAAGTGTCGCAATTTAAAGCGCTTGGACCGCTGTATAAAGAATGGAATGATAAAATCAATGTGATCAGTCGTAAGGATATTGATCATCTTTATGAACATCATGTATTGCATTCACTTGCGCTGGCAAAATACAATCCATTTAAATCGGACATGAAAATACTAGATGCCGGAACCGGAGGTGGACTTCCGGGAATTCCATTAGCCATCATGTATCCGGACGTTCGATTTCATTTGTTGGACTCCACCGCAAAAAAAATCCATGTGGCCAATGAGATCAGTAAAGCGATTGGACTTGAGAATATAACGGGTATCCATTCAAGGATTGAAGAACATCAAGGCGAGTATGATATAGTTATTAGCCGTGCCGTCAGCACATTGTCACAAATGGTAGCATGGTCAAAACATCTTGTTTTTTCACAACATTGGATTGTTTTTAAAGGTGGAACACCTGCAGAGATCAGGAAGGAATTACCTCCGCAATTTGATGTAAAGTCAATCCCGGTGAGTGATTATTTTAAGGAAGAATATTTTCAAGGGAAGTATTTAGTGGATGTGAAAAGGATCGTTTGATAAGAAAGGGATCAAGGGATCAAGGGAGAAATAGGCAAGAGGCAGAGAGGAATAACAGTAATTGACACTAGGTAATTGACAATTGAAAATCAAAACTGCCGCTCTGCGACTCTGTGCGATATGATTATTTAAGGGTCTTAGGGCTCTGGCAATTGCTTAATTGGATAGAGAAGCTTATATTTAATGATTATTAATCCCAACGGATCTGATCCGTATTAAAATTCTTTGCCCATGAACCACTTTTACCCCCAGGTAATTGCGTGTCTGCTATTGGCTTTTAGCGGATATAGTTTTTGTAATGCCCAATCCGGTCCGGAATTTCTTAATTGTACCGACTCCATAATCTCCCTGTGTGTGCAGGATCAAGGGGTGAGATTGCCTGACAATAATCAGATTTTTCTTGGTGAAGAACATCCTGACGCTTCTCGCGGTAGTGTGCATGTCACCCGGAGTATAACTATATCGGGTGGTTGCGGCAATGTGCTGGATTATAAAGTCGAATTATTATTGGAAGACTCCGCGACAGTCGTTATGCTGCAACCATGGACTGCAGTGAGTTTAGACACTTCCGGTGAAGCGACATTGTTTTTTGATACTTCGTTATCTCCGGATTCAGTTATCAACCAATCTGGAATTTTATATAGCTCTAATTGTACTTCAAATCATACGATTATCTGGACAGTTATTGATTCATGTAATACAGAAGTAGTTTGTTCTGGAAAATTGTATTTATTTGATTGCGCCTCTCCAATACCTGGCCCTGCCGGTGGTCCTTATACTGCAAGTCTTCCGAGTGGTTGCTTTCTAACATTGTTTGCGAAGGATTTTGAGAC
>DASXWI010000191.1:0-9405 GCA_036503755.1 Saprospiraceae bacterium
TGTGGAATTCGTTAAAGGTATATTTGAATTTCACATTGGCACCGGTCGTTAATTGAAACCCTGCCATTACACCATGTTGAAAGCGTTGCTGACGATCGCTAAACCAGGTGATATCTTTCCTGATCTTTGCTCCATCATCATACGTTTTTTCCTTATACGCAAATGGAATATCAATCTCATAAGCCGCGAAGACAAAAAACTCAGATAAGTTTCCCACCTTGATACCAATGGGAAATCCAAGGTTGTATGACCTGAATTTTTTCTCATAAATTTTCTGCGCTTCCTCATCGAAATAATTTTTGTACCCATATCCAACATTCCGCAAGGCGATACCGGTAAACAAGCCAAACTTGTCACTCAAATCCTTATTGAGATAAGATTGGATATTAAGGACCGGCGCCCATTTCATCCGCGATTCCTGTTCTACCCCATTATCTTCGATATTAGCAAATGAAAAAATCATTTCTGCCCCATAGGTGTTGTAAAATCTTGATTGACTATATGCAGGTACAGTTGCTAAGAATAGGAATGAGAGAATAAGAAAATTGTATTTCATTTTGTATGGTTTTGGCTATCAGCTGTCAACTGTCAGCTATCAGAAATTTGATACGTCAGGATTTTGTTTTATTCAATTTGATTATGCTATAAATATAATTCTCACGACTGACGACTGACGACTGACGTTTTTCACTCTTCACTTTTCACTCTTCACTCTCTAGCGCTAGCGCGCAAGCTTCCAGCTGCTTGTAAAACTCTTCGCCTTTCGCACGGATAATCGCATTCTTTAAAAACTTATATACCGGTACTGTCAGTTTTTTACCAAGCTTGCATGCAGGCGAACAAATCTTCCACTTATCATAATTCCAGGCTTCTGTTCCATTGCGCAGGTATTTCACCCGGATAGGATAGAGATGACATGAGATCGGTTTAGGCCAATCAATTTTCCCATCTTCAAATGCTTTTTCAAAAGCACATTTTCCGATTCCTTTTCCATCCCATATCAGGTAAGCACATGCTCCGTTTTTAACCAAAGGGGTACCAAGCACTTTATCCTCTCCAAAATGAGTTCCAAAACCCTGTTCTTTTACAGCTTCCTGGCTCTCCTCGGTAAGATAAGGAGCTACTTTCTTCCAGACCTTTTTGATAATAGCGGGCTCTTCCTCCAATAAAGGAGCACCCCACTCCCCTTCCCAGCAGCAAGCTCCATGGCAGGCATCCAGGTCACAGACAAAATGTTTGGTGACGATATCATCACTAATCAGCACATCATCGATCGCAATCATGAGGCAAAGGTATTTAATAAGGCTGAGGCGAAGGCTGAGGCGAAGGTCAAAACTGAAGCGTAAGCGAAGAACAAAGCCTGAAGGGCTGACATCTATCAGCCGTGGGTGCAGCCCACGGTTACAATGGACAACGGGAAAAGGTTCATTTCCTTAATTTTACGCCACACAAACTTTAAACGACATATACAATCATGAAATACATCATGTTATTGCTAATGATAATCATTCTATCATGTGGAGAACGTGCTACTGATTCTACTACTCAAACACCTGAAACTCAATCTACATCAGCTGCAGTGGCTCCAGAAAATCAACCTGCTTCTGCTTCCACTCCCACTTCTTCAACGACGGCCCCTGCAGAACAAACTATATCGCAGACCCCAGCAGCTGCCCCGGTATCACAGCAAAATCCAACTACTCAAACGTCGGCTACTTTCAAATCCCCATTGTTAGGAACACATTGGAAGTTGCTGGAACTCAATGGAAAAAACATGGAAGGCAAAACTGCCAAAGAGATGTACCTGTTGCTCGATCCTGGCTCTCCTCAATTTAAAGCCCACAGCGGATGTAACCTCGTGATGGGTGAAGCAAAACGTCTTGGTGGTAATCAACTTCTATTCACCAACCTACTCAATACTACGAGCGAATGCAAAACTCCAGACATAGATGCCGAATTCCAGAAAGCGATCGGGGATGTCACCGGGTATGATCTAAACGGAAATATCCTTGAATTGACTAAAAAAGGGAAAGTGACAGTGTTGAAATACATAGCCAAGTAGGGGCATGGAGCATGGGGCATAGAGCAAGGGGCAAGGAGCAAGGAGCAAGGAGCAAGGAGCATAGAGCATAGAGTATAGAGCATAGAGCATAGAGGATAGAGGATAGAGCATAGAGGAATAGGCAAAATTTATAACCATTTAACCTCTTAACCATTTAAACCGATAAGCTTATAAACTCATAAACCTATAAACCTTCTAGTGCTGGCGGAGATGGTTCGACCAGCTTTCGCTTATCCTATGGGCTACAGCTCACCAACCGACTCCCATCTAGCGGCAGGATAAACAAAACCCATAAACCTCGACCCTTAGCTTTCCCAATTAAAAGCTACCTTCGCAACACATATCAACTCTATTTTTCCATCCCCATGGACAGATTAAAATCCCGGTTTTACGAAAAGGCGATGTCCGAAATCGCTGAAATGAGACCTTTTCTCAAAGAACATGATGACACTGTCATCGACCAGGTTACCATTGGCCAGGTATTCGGAGGCATGCGTGGCATCAAAAGCATGTTGTGGGAAACCTCCCTGCTCGATGCTGAAGAAGGAATCCGTTTTCGCGGATATTCCATTCCCGAACTCAAATCACTCCTTCCTTCAAGGGGTGGAGAGCCCCTGCCTGAAGGACTTTTCTGGCTAATGCTTACGGACGAAATTCCCACCGAAGCTGATGTCAATTGGCTGAGTGACGAATGGGAACGTCGCCGCAATATTCCTGAACACACATGGAAAGTACTGGACAGCCTTGACTTAGATACTCACCCAATGACCCAGTTGGGTATAGGAATTTTATCCCTCCAGGTGAATAGCATCTTTGCCAAGCGGTACTCCGAGGGCATGAATAAAAAAGATTACTGGGATGCTACTTATGAAGACTCGATGAACCTGATCGCATGTCTTCCACAAATAGCAGCTTATATCTATCGTCGTGCTTTTAAGAATGGAGAAAATATCACTCCTGATGACAACCTCGACTGGGCTGCAAGCTATGCACATATGTTAGGTGTGACGGATGACGAAAATTTCAAAAGCCTCATGCGTCTCTACATGACGATTCATGCTGATCATGAAGGTGGAAACGCTAGTGCGCATGCAGTTCATCTTTCAGGTTCGACATTAAGTGACGCATACTACTCCTTAGCTTCCGGTATCAATGCTCTTGCAGGCCCACTGCATGGACTGGCCAACCAGGAAGTGATCAAATGGATTTTCGAAATGGTAGATGATCTCGGCACGTCCAAACCTACAAGTGCTCAGATTGAAAAATACCTCAACGATACGATTGCCCAGGGAAAAGTAATTCCCGGGTATGGTCATGCTGTACTGAGAAAACCTGATCCACGTTTCCTCGCACAACAGGCCTTTGCACAAAAGAACATGCCAGATGATGACATCGTCAATATCGTCTGGAAAGTATTTGATATCGCACCTAAAGTGCTAGGTGCACTCGGAAAAGTCAGCAACCCCTGGCCTAACGTAGATGCTCACTCCGGTGCTATCCTGGTCCACTATGGATTGAAGGAACACAACTACTATACTGTATTATTTGGTGTCTCAAGAGCATTAGGTGTACTAGCTATGCTCTGCTGGAGCCGTGTGCTCAACCTGCCACTTGAACGCCCAAAGTCATTAACTTATGAATGGATGAAGAAGTGGGTGGAAGCAAGGAAACAGTGAGGAGTGAGCAGTGAGCAGTGAGCAGTGAGCATAGAGCATAGAGCATAGAGCATAGGGCATAGGGCATAGGGTAGAGGGAAATCAAAAGTCAGACTTGGGTCAACTTAAATGATTGCTTATACATCCCCTTTCATCGGATTTTGGCTAAATCATAAAGTCCCCTGGTTGCTGAGCTGTAGCACAAGGATGAGCGTTGGGAGGTCGAAGCATAGGGGATTTAAGGGCTAACCCACTGAAAGCTGATAGCTGATAGCTTACCCACGCAATTCTCTACGCAGGATTTTCCCCACATTCGTTTTCGGCAGTGATTCTCTGAATTCAATTTCCTTAGGCATTTTGTAGCCGGTAAGGTTGTCTTTGCAGTATTCGAGTAATTCTTTTTCAGAAAGGCTTGAATCCTTCTTAACGACATAGAGTTTTACGCATTCTCCACTCTTATCGCTTGGTATTCCAACCGCCGCACACTCTTTGACTTTTGGATGCATGACGATGACATCTTCTACTTCATTTGGAAATACTTTAAAACCAGAGACGATAATCATATCCTTGATCCGGTCTACTACATGCAGATAACCATCCTCGTCCAATAATCCCACATCACCTGTGCGCAACCAACCATCACGTAAGACGTTTGCGGTTTCTTCTGGCTTATTATAATAACCAAGCATGACCTGGGGACCCTTAACCTGTATTTCACCAGGTTGTCCCATCGGTTGAAGACTTCCATGATCATCAACGATTCTTACATCTGTTGATGGTACAGGCATTCCAACGGTTCCGATACGGGCTGAACCATCAAGTGGATTTACTGAAACGACAGGTGACGCTTCAGTCATCCCATAACCTTCGACAAGGCTTCTTCCAGTTACTTCCTTCCATCGATCATTGACAGCACGTTGGACAGCCATTGCTCCACCAACAGCTACTTTTAAATTGCTAAAATCAAGAGCAAGAAATTCTTTCTCGTGAAGCAAAACATTATATAATGAATTCACTCCCGTCATCAAAGTGATCTTATGATTTTTAAATTCCTTGATCACTGATTTGATATCACGTGCATTGACGACCAGGATATTCATAGATCCATAAGACATCATCGCCAGGCAATTGACCACAAAAGCAAAGATGTGATACATCGGTAATGGACAAAGCGTGATATCATTACCTTCCTTCATCTGCGTGTCAAGGCAAGCCTTAATCTGAAGCATGTTAGACAGCAGATTTTTATTGGTCAACATGGCTCCTTTAGCTACTCCCGTTGTACCCCCGGTATATTGATGTGACAAAACCCGATCCGGATGATCATCAAAAGTATTGATGGTAAATCGCTTGCCTTGTTGTACAGCATCTTTAAAACAAATCACATTCGGCAATTCATATTTCGGAACCATCCTCTTTACGCTTCGCACTACAAAATTGACGATTGAACCTTTCACAGAACCAAGCAATTCTCCAATGCTGGTCAGAATGATTGTCTCAATCTTTGTCTGACCTAAGATCTCCTGGAGGTTGGAAGCAAAATTTTCAACGATAATGATTCCTTTTACACCGCTATCATTAAACTGATGCAACATCTCACGGGGAGTGTATAACGGATTCGTGTTGACCACGACAAGGCCAGCTCTGATGCATCCAAATAGCGCAATAGGATATTGCAATAAATTGGGCATCATGATCGCCACCCTGTCTCCTGGTTTTAATCCCCTGGACTGCAAATAAGCGCCAAAATTCCTCGACATCTTATCTACCTCTTCATAAGTAAGAGACTTACCCATACAATAGAAAGCAGGCTTTTTGGCAAACTTCTCCATCGCCTCAGAGATAAAGGCATTGAGGTTTGGATAAAGGTCAGTATCGATATTGGCCGGGAGACCTTTCGGATAGTTTTTAAGCCAGGGCCTTGAATCCATATTATGTAGGTGTATGTTGGGTAAAAATTGGATTTACAATGTATGACTTTTCTTTTCGAAATGGTGCCGGTGGCACCCATTTCGAAAAGTAGGCGGAAGGGCAAAACGGCAGAAAGGCGGAAAGGCGGAAGGGTGGAAGGGTGGAAGGGTGGAAGGGTGGAAGGGTGGAATCCGATTTAGGTTATCAGTTGAAATTTAATTTTAGGAGAGAATTCGAAAAAAATATCGCCAATCTGTTCTTTTGGGCTTTCCGCCTTTCTGCCGTTCCGCCCTTCTGCCCAATTTTTCGTTCCTCCCTTCGCCTCAACCTTAGCCTCAGCCTTAGCTTCATTTTTCACTCTTCACTATTCATTTTTCACTTAAAAACGTACCTTTGCCGTCCCTTAAAACTGGAAAAATTATAATTTTTAACCTCCATTCCTGATAATCAAGCATTTAGGGAATGTACAAACACAACAACCTTTCTGAAATGTCAGAAGAAACACAACCTACCGAAGAGTCCCTCGAGACTCCACAAACCGAGGCTACTGAAACTGTAGTACTCGAAGAGGCACCAGCCAAAACCTACAAAACTGCTCCAGCAGAACCGGAAACTCCTCATGATGCATTCGATTGGTCGATTTCCAACCGTAATCAATACATCTATAGCAAGGACGAACGTGCTAAACTGGAAGCTCTTTATGAGAAGACTTTAGGTGCCGTTAACGAAAACGAAGTGATCAAAGCCAAAGTACACCAGATCACCGGTGGAGATGCGGTACTTGATATCAACTTTAAATCAGATGGTCTTGTCCCGATGTCAGAATTTAAAGACATCGATGGCTTTAAGATCGGCGATGAAGTTGACGTTTACGTAGAACGCCAGGAAGATGAGAAAGGCCAATTGGTCCTCTCTCGCCGCAAAGCAAAACTGCTGAAAGCATGGGAGCGCCTGGTTGACTCTTTCAACAATGGTACTATTATCAATGGTACAGTAATCAGCAAAACCAAAGGTGGTCTTATCGTTGATGCAGGTGGACTTGAAACGTTCCTTCCTGGATCACAGATCGACATCAAACAGATTGTAGATTATGATCAGTTCGTTGGAAAGACTATGGAATTTAAAGTGGTCAAGATCAACGAAAACATCAAGAATGCCGTTGTCTCCCACAAAGCGCTTATCGAAAGCGATCTCGCTGAACAACGCGAAGCCATTATCTCCGGCCTTGAAAAAGGTCAGGTTCTTGAAGGTGTTGTTAAAAACATCACTGACTTCGGAGCTTTCATGGATCTTGGTGGCGTAGATGGTCTGCTGTATATCACAGACATCAGCTGGGGCCGTATCAACCATCCATCAGAAGTCCTTTCTATCAACCAGAAAGTACACGTTGTTGTACTTGATTTTGATGAAAACAAAAAGAGGATTTCTCTTGGTCTTAAGCAACTTCAGCCACATCCATGGGATGTTGTTGGTGATACAATCAAAGAAGGCAGTATTGTCAAAGGCAAGATTGTCAACGTTGAAGATTATGGCGCATTCCTGGAAATCACGCCGGGCGTAGAAGGTTTGATTCACGTATCTGAAGTAAGCTGGAGCAATCAACCTATTCATGCAAGAGATTATTTCTCTGTTGGAAATGAATATGAGTGCAAAGTTGTGACGATTGATCACGAAGAGCGTAAGATGTCCTTATCGCTGAAACAACTGACTCCTGATCCATGGGGTGAGATCGAACAGAAATTTCCAGTGGGCAGTAAGCACACAGGACGTGTTCAGAACCTCACACCTTATGGTGTATTTGTAGAGTTAGAACAAGGTATCGGTGGTATGGTGCATATCTCTGATTTATCCTGGACAAAACGATTTGCACATCCTTCTGAATTTACCAAAGTAGGTGCAGATCTTCAGGTACAGATCCTTGATATCGATCGCGAAAACCGCAAATTGTCACTCGGTCACAAACATGTGGAAGAAAATCCATGGGATACATTCGAAAATGTGTTCCCAGTAGGTTCTTACCACGAAGCAACGGTGATCAAACGTGATGATAAAGGTGCGATTGTACAATTGCCTTATGGTCTTGAAGCATTCTCTCCATCACGTCACCTCCGCAAAGAGAATGGCAAGTTAGCTGAAGTAGATGAGTCATTGACATTCAAAGTGATTGAATTCAACCGTGATGATAAACGTATCATGGTTTCTCACCTCCGTTATCTTGAGGATATCCAACGCGAAGCAGAGGATGTTGTAAAAGAAGAGCGTAAGAAACAAGGTACTGAAACGACCAAAGCGATCAAGGATCAGCAGGCTAAGTATGAGCCAACGACTCTTGGAGATATGGCGATGTTCTCCCAATTGAAAGAACAATTGGAAGATGCAAAGACAGAGGCGAAGGCTAAAGCTGATGACGTAAAGGCTGAGGCGAAGGCGAAGGCTGAGGCGAAGGCGAAGGCTGATGCTGAGGAAAATGTGGTTTCTGAAGTTAAGGAAGAAGCGAAAGCAGAAACTATAACTGAAGAAGTGAAAGAAGCAAAGCCAAAAGCTACTAAGGCTAAACATACCGGTGATGATCTAAAGATCATTGAAGGTATAGGACCTAAGATTGAAGAACTCCTTCATGAAGCAGGTATCGATAGCTTTGCCGCTTTAGCCGCTAAATCTGCAGATGAAATCCGTGAGATTCTTTTATCCCACGGTAGCCGTTACAAAATGTTTGATCCTGAAACCTGGCCAGAGCAATCACAACTTGCTGCTGACGGAAAGATGGATGAACTTGAGACTTTGAAAAAAGAGTTGAATGCCGGAAAGAAGGAGTAATCACCTTTTCGGATTGAAATAAAAAAACGCTCTGCTTAGGCAGGGCGTTTTTTGTTTTAATCCGAAAGAATATGGAATAAGGAATAAGGAAGGGGTTGTCAGGAGAGTGATTTGCTTTTGGTTCAACAACCAATACCCAATTACCAATTTGAAGTATAAAGTTAGAGTAGGCTGGGATGAAGGGAGCAAGGGATGAAGGGAGCAAGGATATTCTTTGAAAAACCAGGTCCATGATGCGAATCAAAAATCATTGACCTAATGGACGTTCCAATGCCCATCGGGGCTACAGGTTGGTAGCATTGGGAATGCACCACATCCTTCCCGGGCCGTAGGTCTGGAACAAAATCTGTTTCATTTTTTACGGAATGTTCTAGTTCCGTTGAGCAAATTGAACAAATAAAAAAAGGCCATCCGAAATGACGGATGACCTATTGAAAGTGGAGGATAAGGGATTCGAACCCATGACCCCCTGCGTGCAAGGCAGGTGCTCTAGCCAGCTGAGCTAATCCCCCAATTCGGAGTGAGTGTCTGTGTGGGAGTGGGTGTGAAAATAGGATTTTCCTCTAAAGGAAATCCAGCACTCACACACTCACTCACACACTCACTCCGGATTTTGTAGTCCCGGGCAGATTTGAACTGCCGACCCCTACATTATCAGTGTAGTACTCTAACCAACTGAGCTACGAGACTGTGGCTATTTTAAAATGGTTGGACAAGTAAATGAAAAATGAAAAGTGAAGAGTGAAGAATGAAAAATGGAAATAACCAATTAACCTCTTAACCATTTAACCAAGTTTTTCAGCCCCATGGCTGAAAGGAAAAAAAAGATAGGGAGAAGGAGCTTAGATATAGTACACTCTTATAAATAAAAGGAGGTATTCCAGCCACACCTTCCGGTACGGCTACCTTGTTACGACTTAGCCCCAGTTACCAGTTTTACCTTAGACAGCTCCCATTGAA
>DASXWI010000192.1:0-1770 GCA_036503755.1 Saprospiraceae bacterium
GATATTTGCAGTATGGCTGAAAACCCGGATTACACCCAGGCAGGAGATATTTTTCGCAAGGCAATGGAAGAAGCGTTAGCCAACATTGACGTTGTAAAAGAAGATCTCAAAGTTGAGCATGACAAAGCGATTGACATGCAGATTGCAGCACAGGAAGAGCATAAAAGAATCCTCTGGGAAGCGGATAAGACTGCAGAGAAACAGATTGAAATGCGACACAAGGAATATCTTGAACGAATCCGGAATGAAGTATGGGCCGGTACTATAGAAAAACTAATTGTTGCAGAAATTCCTTCCGACATGTTGAAGAAAATTTTACAAGTCCCTGCTAAGTTACTTGCTGATGTCTGGTTCAAGTTGGGTTTTGATAAATTGGGTGAAAGTCATGTTGCCAACGTTGGCTATCAGAATGAAGGCAGATCCGGGTATGTGATTTTTTATCGCAATGATCTGACGGTCCGATTTTATTTTGAATTCGGAGGAGGAGATGCAGTAGCTATTATCTCAATTCCTACACCGACGCAATGGGAAGCTGAAACAAAAATGTCATTAGCAGAACGTATGCCAGTCCTGGAATTTATTGCTAAAAGGGTAATCCGTGACCAGGCACCCAGTTGTAAATATTTTATTGGCGAAAGTGATATCATCATTCTCAATCAATCCCCAAATGATCCAAAATGAATAAATTAACCCATTTACTGATCGGCCCTGAATTATTGTGGGTGGCTTTTTATTTTATCGTGGTCTTGATTATTAAAATGACAAACTCCCCAGTCAAGTCCATGGATTCTTTTTGGGAATCGACAGCGTATATCGTTCCATTCATCCTGGTCACCATTACTTTTTTAAGCTATTACTTCCCCGGTGTCATCCGCGATTGGCTGCTGTTACGGATATGGATTGCAGGCCTGGTAGGTGGACATTTTGTTTTAAACAAAAGCCTTACTGCTTATTCCGAACAAGGACCTGGAATCGGCACTGCCTATATGATGGGACTCATATTCATTTTTATTGTTCTCGTTGCAGGGAGTGTTTGGGCGTTGATAAAATTTTAAGCTGTCAGCTGTCAGCTCTCAGCTATCAGTGTCTTTATTGATTCTGAGTTAGGACTAGACTTTTTACTTTTACTTGGTTACTTGTGCTGAGCGTAGTCGAAGTATTGCATACTTGTGGTGAGTGTAGCCGAATGAATATAAATGAAATCTGTCTCCAGACAAAACTTCTTAATTCGATATTCCTTGCTCAATATTCCTTATTCAATTTGCTCTATGCTTTTCCTGATAGCTGACAGCTGAGAGCTGATAGCTCTTAGCTCAGACCATATCCTCCGCTCTCACCCACTTATCAAACTGCTCCCCAGTCAGATATCCGAGTGCAATAGCAGATTCTCTAAGCGTGGTATTTTCCTTGTGAGCCTTCTTGGCGATCTCTGCAGCCTTGTCGTAGCCAATGTGTGTATTCAACGCTGTGACTAGCATCAGCGAATTGTCCACATGCATTTTGATGCGAGCATAATTGGGTTCGATACCATCTACACAATGCTCCACAAAGCTGTGACAAGAATCCGCAATCAATCGTGCAGAAGTAAGGAAATTGAAGATGATTACCGGCTTGAAAACATTCAATTGAAAATGTCCCTGCATTGCACCGACATTGATCGCTACGTCGTTTCCGATCACCTGGGCCATGGCCATGGTCATTGCTTCAGATTGAGTTGGATTAACTTTTCCCGGCATGATAGACGATCCAGGCTCATTGGAAGGTATATTG
>DASXWI010000193.1:0-2336 GCA_036503755.1 Saprospiraceae bacterium
TGTTTCTGCGCGCTACAAAGACAGCTACCTTAAGATTACCTATTGTCAGCCCAAGAAGCGCGGAAGGGAAATCTTTGGAAAGCTTGTTCCATACGGACAAGTTTGGAGAACGGGCGCAAATGAAGCAACGGAAATCACGCTCACGCGTGACATCTTTGTGCAGGATACACTACTATCTGCGGGCACCTATTCACTCTTTACGATTCCCGAAAAGAGTTTTTGGACTATCATCATTAATAAAGATTTAGGACAGTGGGGTTCTTACAACTACAATCCAAAAATGGATGTGATGCGTCTCAAAGTACCCATTTATAATACAGGAAATGAATTTTATGAAGCATTCACTATACAAATCGACCAACGTAATAATGTGGCCGATCTTTTGCTACTTTGGGATAAAACCAAAATCAAATTACCCCTGCAATTCATAGAACCCAAACCCTGATGAAACCCCGCATCTCTTTTTTTGCCTGCCTGCTTATTGTAAGCAGCAGCTTTGCCCAGGAAACAGAACTGGACCGAAGAAACGGTTTTAAAGATATTAAACTTGCCTCCAGCATTGATTCCATTAAAGGCGCCATTTTTAAAAAGGACTTTAAAGACAAGGGCCACCATCCTGCCAAACTCTATGAAATTGATCACCCTGATTACAAGAGTATTGGTGAGGTAGCGATTAATCACATAGAAGTGAAGACCTATAAAGGTTTTATCTATGAAATTCTGGTTATCACCGATAAAGATGAACGGTTAATGAAGGGTATGGAAAGAGCCCTTGGTAAACCCATCTATAATGTTCGGGATGAATCTTATAATTGGGCCGGTAAGCAGGTCGGTCTCCGGTTCAGTTCACACTCGCGGAGCCAACTTCAGCTTTTATATACCTCTACCATCATCATCAATAAGATGAAGGAGGACAAATCCAAAAAGATTGATGATATCTCAGGCGACTTTTAAGGTACTAGCCCTTATACGTAATCCGATAAATAACATTAGCCTGATCGTCTGAAACCAACATAGATCCATCGGGCAATACTAAGACATCAACGGGACGGCCCCATGCTTTTTGGGAAGCATTATCCAGCCAGCCGCTGGCGAATGTTTCGTAACCCGCTGCCTTCCTGTTATCCTGAATTTTAACCAGGCTTAGTCGATAACCAATCTTCTTACTTCGGTTCCATGAACCATGCTCAGCTATTATGACATTATTACGATACGTTTCAGGGAACATTGCACCCGTATAGAATTTCAATCCAAGAGGCGCCACGTGTGGTCCCAGTGATTGTACCGGAGCATTGAACTCATTGCAAGCACGTTTCTTACCAAATTCAGTATCCTGAATTGTTCCTGCATGACAATACGGGTATCCAAAGTGCATATCCTTCTTGGGTGCAACATTAAGCTCACAGGGTGGCAAATCATCGCCCATCATATCGCGACCATTATCAGTAAACCACAATTCCTTCGTAACAGGATGCCAGGCAAAGCCTACTGTGTTGCGTACTCCATGCGCATATACTTCTCTACCTGATCCGTCAGCGTTTATGGTGGTAATGGAAGCATAGATGTCTTCAGTAGGATCACAAATGTTACAGGGTGCTCCTACAGGTACATATAATTTTCCATCCGGTCCGAAGGCAATGTATTTCCATCCATGATGAGTTTCAGTCGGATACTTATCATGTACCACGGTTGGCTTGGGAGGGGCAGCAAGTTTTGATTCAATACCGGCATATTTTGTTATACGACTTACTTCGGCCACATACAAGTCACCGTCCTTAAAGGCAACACCGTTTGGCATGTTTAGTCCGGAAGCAATCACCCATTTTTTATCGGCTTTAAAATCACCATCGGTATCTTTTACTGCATACACTTTGTCCCCATTTCTATTACCAACGAAGATGGTTCCTGATGGACTTACTGCCAGTGATCTGGCGTTATCCACTTCAGCAAACACCTCTATCTTAAACCCTGCAGGAAGTTTGATCTTATCAAGGGGTAATGTTTTTTGATACTCAGTAAGTGCAGGAACGCTGCCGTCAGCTGTCGCAGAAGCCTGGGAATTTTCAGAACGCGACCCTCCAGAACATTGCAATAATAAAATCACTCCAGCAGCCACAATTGTTTTAATGTACAGTTTTGCTTTCATAAGCGGGAAGGTAAAATATTTGACTATGAATTGAAACAATGTTTTCAGGAATGGTTTTAACACTGGAAGAATCATAGTGAGAATCCATAAATCCGACAATCCTGATCTATATTTGCACCATGATTTCCGTTTCTAACATTTCATATTACATCGGTGGCCGGGCACTCTATGAAAATGCCAGTATGTTCGT
>DASXWI010000194.1:0-3612 GCA_036503755.1 Saprospiraceae bacterium
TCTCAATATTCTCTCCGCCATTCTCCGAGCTATACGTTTACTCCGACGAACTGGAAGATATGGGTAATTCTAAAAACTACAGTGAATTTATGACGGCGTTTAATTTTCTTGTTAAAGAATTATTCCGGGTTATGTGGTCCGGTAGGAATGTCGCTGTTCATTGCATGGACCTGCCAATCCAAAAAGGCAAAGAAGGGTATATTGGACTCCGGGACTTCTCAGGATTAATATTGCAATCGTTCATTGATGCCGGCTTTGTTTATCATTCACGAGTGACAATCTGGAAAGATCCAGTAGTTGAGATGCAGCGAACTAAAGCATTAGGATTGCTCCACAAACAGGTAAAAAAAGATAGCTCAATGTCAAGGGTAGGCATACCGGATTACTTAATGGTATTTAGGAAACCAGGAGATCATATGCATCCGGTTAAGTGTACGATCAATGTTGACACCTGGCAGAAATGGGCCTCTCCTGTGTGGATGGATATTAATTACACAAAGACTTTGAACGGCACCCAGGCGAGAGACGAGCGTGATGAGAAACATATAGCACCGTTGCAATTAGAAACCATCGAGCGCGCCATCGGCCTATGGAGCAACAAAGGAGACATTGTGCTAACACCCTTTGGCGGGATAGGATCAGAAGTATACCAGGCTATAAAGATGGAACGCAAAGGGCTAGCATTTGAATTAAAGGAATCTTACTTCAATCAGATGGTGAAAAACTGCACAGCAGCCGTACTTGCTAAATCTCAACTTGCATTCGCATGACAAAGAGCTTTGATTCATGGTTCGAAGATCTGGTTTCAAATTACGTTTGGGCAGAACCGGCGCAAATGCACCACCGCCCCGAAACCTTTAAGAAGATAGCCCATAAAGTCTACATGCAGGAAGTAGCTAGTGGTGTCTTTCGTCCAATCCAGGAAGCCCGTAAGCATGTGTATAACATCATCTGCAACACGCCTGGAGACGCAAAGAAGGTAGACTGGGCAGGTAAGGCTTTGAAGGAAATGGAGCAGGATAAAGAGCCTGTAATTGAAATATCGGAAGAAGAAATACAAAGACGTTTGGCCGAATGGCAGAACAGCCTTTCAAATGTAAGCAACAATTTCACACCTCGATTCCCGCTACTGGACGAAAAGGAGGAAGGTCAGGAAGAACCTAAGAAACCGGTAGGCAAACCATATCCTTATACGCCGCTGGAGAAGTTAAGGCAAAAGGAACTTCACCTGAGGTACATACGGGAAAACTACGAGCCTACCAACGGGCAGCCGAAAAGTAACTGGTTACCTGAATCAGAATGGATAAAGAATAATTTATGACAGCCATACCTATTAACGCATTCAAACGCAGGGAGAAGTTCACAGACTTAACCGACGAAGAGGCAGCCAAATTAGTAAGGTTGATAAAACTTGGCAGCGATCAGAACGGTATCCTCATAATGAAGACTTTAAGAAATTCAATTAAGAAAGCATTAACAGAAAGACGTAAGCGTCCTAGCTATCAGAAATGTCAATACAAATGGGAAGTAAAACATAACAGGGATGAAAGTACTCGTAGCATGTGAAAAAAGTCAAGTAGTCTGCAAAGCATTCCGCGCCCGTGGACATGAGGCTTTTTCATGTGACGTACAGCCGTGTAGTGGTGGGCATCCTGAGTGGCATATTCAAGGTGATGTGTTAAATCATTTAGACGAAGGTTGGGATTTAATGATAGCACACCCGGAATGCAAATACTTATGCTTCTCTGGTGAACGATGGGCCGCCTGGCGGATGGAATTAAGGTTACAGGCATTTGAGTTTTTTAAAACCATATACAACGCACCTATAAAAAAGAAGTGTATTGAAAATAGCCATTCAATATTCCTGAACCGTGAATTTAAGAAGCCTACACAGTCAGTACACCCGTATCATTTTGGTGATGGGTTTAAGAAGCTCACGTGCCTTTGGCTGGTAAACCTCAAGCCGTTGATACCTACAAATATTTTATGGCAACGGTACCCAAAGGCTCACCGAGAATCGCCGGGGCCGGACAGAAGCGAAAGGCGCGCGAGAACTTATGAAGGAATAGCTAACGCAATGGCCCAGCAATGGGGGTAAAAACATAACAGGGATGAAAGATGAGAAATTATGGAAAATATTCAGCGAGTATATCCGCTTACGTGATGCGGATGACAACGGTTTTTGTAAATGCTTCACATGCGGTTTCACTGCTAACTGGAAGCGTTTCGATGCTGGACACGGCATACCGAGACAGCATAAAGCAACCAAATACAACGAAAGGAATAATCACGCCCAGTGTAAAAGATGCAACGGGTTCGAAGGTGGGAAAAGGGAAGTTTACAAAGAACAGGTAAATAAAAGATACGGCGAAGGAACCTGGGAGAAGTTAGAAGTCATGAGCCGGGCAGTCAGTAAGGCGGGGCCGTATGAGTTCAAAGTCATGGAGGCTTACTATAAATCAGAGGTAGAGAAACTTAAAAAATTAAAGGGGATAGTATGAGTCAACCAGAAAACTTAATGTCGGGACTGTTACGGGAGATTAACAGAAACCGTGAACTGCTACACATGTACGAAGAGATTGGCCCTGCAGGGGTATTCGGTGCCATGTTTATCAAAAGGAACATTAATGACGCAGAGAAAGCCATTGCAGAAAATGACGTTGTTGCAATGGTTCGTGCTTTCAAGGAATTGCAGGAATCGAAATGAAATACATAGTCGTAGTAATCCTCGCCGGACTTCTGGCAGTGCCAATCGTGTCTTGGGCTATTTGGGGCAATATGGGAGAAATCCTTCCCTGGTTCGGGCTTATAGGGTTCTTGGGGCTTTTGTATATTACTATAACCTCAATTCAGAAGAAGAAATGGTTTTGATATGGTAAAACAAGTTTTAATGTACACAATCATTTGCAATTGCTGCGGTAGGGACGCGTGTAAGGGTGAAGAGCATTCATGCTGGAGCGATCCTGATTTCGTGGCCGATGGTGCTAAGGAATCCGGTTGGCACATTGAAGATAAAGACGACAAACATTATTGTCCTGATTGCTTTACATGGGATGATAACGATAACTTGGTTATTAAGAAACGCCAATGATCTGGACAATCCTAAGTTTGATAGCCGCTGTTCTGTGCTACAGTATCCGCGAATTGTATTACCACGGCAAACTTAAATGGCAGGACGAAAAGAAGCCCTTTGGTTTCTGGGGAGAGAACAGCGACTACCGAAAGTATAAGATGGAAGACGGGCATACTTTACCACCGAAGGATAACTGGTATTATAGGTTCTTTGATATTGATCATTTAGAGAAGTTCCCCGGTAGCGCCACTGGTTTTGTGTTAGTTTCTGATGGTGTCCATTTGCTACAAACAGCTTTCAAGCTCTTCCTTGCCCTCTCATTCGCGCCTCTAACAGGTTGGATATGGGCAGGGGTGATATGGTTAATTTGGGGGATTTTCTTTACGATATTTTACAAAATTCTAAGCCGATGAAAACAGAATGGACAAAAATTGACGGTAAAAATTACCCAGATAATAAGTTATTGATTGTAGTGGAATGGTAGCTATCATTTCGCTCACTTTAATACCGCTTACAATAAATGGGTAGGGCATGGACAT
>DASXWI010000195.1:0-1721 GCA_036503755.1 Saprospiraceae bacterium
GTCAGATTTTTCTGCATGATCTCCTGATCCATACCGGTCATGGTGATGGCAATAAACGCACCACCTAAAAATTGCTTGGGAAAAAACAATGTTGAATTAGGATCATCCCAATAAAAAATCTTGGCATACCCTTTCGCATCAATTGCCTGAATCATGTCGGTAAATGAAAAATCCAGCGCAGAAGCAATTTGCCAGACTGCTACCGCCACTGCAGTTACCAGAAATAAGGTTTGAAAGCTGTCGGTCCACACAATGGTTTTAACACCACCTTTAAATGTATAAACCCAAATGAGCACAATGGTGGTGGCAACGGTTACAAAAAAGGGAACGTTCCATTCTCTAAAAAGAAAAAGATGTAAAACAGAAGCTGCTAAGTATAATCGTAACGAGGACCCGATTGTGCGGGAGATGAGGAAGAAAAATGCACCTGTCTTGTATGACCATTTGTCAAAGCGTTGTTCGAGATAGGTGTAAATTGATACAAGATTTAGCCTGTAGTACAATGGCATGAGCACACCAATAATAACCCAGTATCCAACCAGGTATCCCAGCACTACCTGGAAATATCCCAGCCCTATTTTTCCCACATTGCCTGGAACAGAAATAAACGTGACACCCGAAAGGGATGAGCCAATCATTCCAAAGGCAACCAAATACCATGGAGACTGTCGGTTGGCCGTAAAGAATGTAGTAGTATCAGCTCCTCTGGAGGTGAAATATGATATGATAATGAGTGCAAGGAAGTAAACCGTGAGAATGAGGACTACAAGAAGTGGTGTCATGTTGAATGGATTCTATTGCAAAAAATGACGAATTCGCATGAAATCCAAGTATAGGTTAAATAGAGCCATTTTCTTTAATTTTGCATTGAAAGAACGAGTTAATGAAACACGCTTTTCAGGAGCAAGAACTGGTGGATGTGATGGAAGTGGTTGAAACCACTGACCTGATGGATCTTGTTGTGTTTAATGATGACGTAAATACGTTCGATCATGTTATAAACACACTTATTCGCGTGTGCAGGCATACCAATGAGCAGGCAGAACAATGTACGCTCATCATCCACTATAAAGGAAAATGCGCAGTGAAGAATGGTACACTTGACATCCTGAAGCCCATGCGCGATGCCATCTGCGAGGTAGGCATTGATGCGAGAATTGTGTAACCGAAATGTAGACGTAAAAACTTCCACCTCTCTTGGAATACCCATCGAAACTTATTGAGGACGCTGTTAACCAGATTTCCAAACTTCCGGGAATCGGGAAGAAAACTGCATTACGCCTGGTGCTTCACCTGATCAAAGACAAAGAAGAGAATACTGTTTTATTAACGGAATCACTCAGTAAACTGAGGGCCGGTATTCGCTTTTGCTCACGATGTCACAATATTACGGATTCAGAAATATGTGCCATCTGCAACAGCCACAGACGGGATAAGAGTATTGTTTGTGTAGTAGAAGATGCAAACGATGTAATGGCTATTGAAAACACAGCTCAGTACAATGGATTATACCATGTGCTGGGAGGCGTTATTTCTCCCATCAATGGCGTAGGTCCTGCCGAGTTAAAAATAGAGTCATTGGTGAACAGGCTAAACCATGGCCAGTCAGAAATAAAAGAGCTGATTTTGGCGCTTAGCCCAACCATGGAGGGTGACACAACAGCCTTTTATATTCATAGACGTATTAAAGACTTATCGGTAAAGGTAAGTGTTATTGCACG
>DASXWI010000196.1:0-5769 GCA_036503755.1 Saprospiraceae bacterium
GTCCGTCAAGATTACCCCCTACCAGAACAGCACCATCTCGAATATCCAGAGAATTGACAATAAAAGGATAATTATCCTGCCCGGGCCAGCCCAATGTATCAGCCCGAAGCGTATTAAATGATGTATCGTATTTATGTAAAACCAATCTTCTCCTTCCATCATCCCATGCTGAATCTTTAGCTGAATGAGAATAATAATAGTTTCCAGCCTGGAGGGCAGTACCATGATCATTTGTATTTAAAGATAAAAAGTCATGATTTTCTACTTGGAATAAAGTTGAATCCAACAAGGAAATTCCTAAATAATAAAAGGCCAGCATATTTCCTGTTAAACTATCAAAACTCATAGATGTCAACCAAAACGTATTCATAGGACTGCTTTGTCCAACGACGAAAGGATGTAAGCCATCAATCTGTAGGTGATCATATTGTGCAAAAACAAGTTTGTCATTTCCTGGTTCGAAGACATATCCAAGCACACAGGTTTTATGTTTATAGGTATCAATATAAAAATAAGATGGATTCCCTGCTGTTTCCAATTCTTGTGAAGAGAGATGTTGAAAATCTTCAGAATATATTGAGACACGAAAGTTTTTCAATCCGATACTTCCAACATTATTTGCCATGACACAAATCCATTCACCTGTGACTGGAATAAAATCCATTGCAAAGACCTGGTAACCTTCTTCCAGTTGCATGTGATGTACTTCATCTGCTTCAAATATCGATTCCGTTTCGTCGAACTTTAACTTGTATAGAGTTAATCCATATTCACCATCCCCATGAAGAGGAGAATTTAATCCATTACCAACAGCCATGATGAGCTCATCATTAGCCTCATACACACCTACAACATTTGAGCCAGCAAAATCAGTGTCTATAAATTCATGCGATTGACCATTCAATGCTGATAATTGCAAAAACAAATTAGCAAACAACACCAAATCACGAATCATTGGAAATATATAGGAAAAATATTTGACTCCCATGGCTATGGAATTGGTAATAATATAGCCTCTTCTAACTCTTCATGAAGTATAGTTACTTTTTGCGCTCTAGAAACTACCATGCTATGAAATATTGTAAACTCAGAAGCAGCCAACCACTCATACCCTATTTCAATCTGAGTAATAACATTATATCCACTTGGATTGGGTAAAACACCTTGAATCAAAACATACATTGAATCATAATGAAAATTCATCTCATCAACAGAAATGCAATCATGATAATCTGGGCTTCCTGAATAATTATGGAATAGTAAAAAATCATTAAAATTATCATAAGACATAGGATCATCATCGTTTAGCAATTCTACTCCTTCCACGATGGTATCAGCTGGAAAGAAATCCAATGGAATTTCTTCTGCAACACACGAATTACTACTAGGACTAAAACACACTGTAAATGGATTTTTAAAATAATAGGGTCGCTCTGTTTTTTTCCTGAACAATAGCGCTCTCCTCAAATCTCTTCTAAAAAGGTCAGCTGCATCAGCATTAACCTCTTCTTCATTGCATTCCCCGGATACATCCTGTTCCCATTGTCCATAAATCCATTCGAATTCATAAGGATACAAATCAGATTGAAGTGAATTGGCACCGGCCTCCATCACAAATGTGGCTTCTATCTCACAATTGAGTATCGAACCAGAAATCTGGCGAACATTAAACATTACTGGGATCTTATCAGATCTTACTTCAGCATGATACTTACTCCCTGCAAATTCGGCTATATCTCCAAGAGCACTTTCCAGATCAGCTTCGTCTATTCTTCCTGACCCATTGTATGACATTGTGATAGTGTCGAGATAAAACAATGACTCTGCGTACGAAGTGTCCGGGCGGCAATACATTAAATTGAGACCCTCATTCAGAAAATCTACAGCTTCGGACGAACTATAATCACTACTTCGGTTAGAAAGCTGGTCCTTGGACGCAATTTCCTCATGCAGGTACTTTAAATACTTAGCTTTATCAGTTGCATTCTGTGGGGATTCTTGACTAAGTTCATCCAGATTGGAACAGCCATATCCAAGGAGCAATGGTAACATCAAAAGGTAAAAAGAATGTTTAAAAATTCTATTTCTGAAATCTTCAGAGAGATAAAAGCAGGTACGGAAGTACTGAGGTACGGAGGTACGGAGGTACGGTTTTTTAAAGTTCTCATGATTGGAATATTTTGGGTTAATAGATCAATCAATAATAAGGATTTTTTTGCTCAATTACAAGAGTAACACAAAAATACTTCTCCCTTATTTGAATTTCCTTTAAATACCGGATAATAGTCTAATTCAATTTAATGGTATTCCACCTTATTTTTATAAATAATATTCCTCCACAAAATATGAGGTTGAATTAGCGCCTTCCACATTTTAGTTTTTAATTTTGACATCCCGAATTTCGTATTTATTGCCGAAGCATGAAATTCATATCCGAGATAAAAAATCCAATTAACCTGTGGCCAACCGGATTATTTTCATTTCCCAGCTATATAGTTGAAGATCAGAAGGACCCGGATAAGCCCGCGGTGAGAACAACTGGCGTAGTGTCTAAGAATCCATTAGGTGATTTTAGTTTGAAACCTTCCATCACAGGAGCTACTTCTGCCACAAAAGACCAACTGTTAGAAAGTGGTTTGCTGTAACCGAATTGAAAAGTATTAAAGAGTGAATACATTTTCATTTCACCTTTACCTTGCATTGGTGTTTCTACTACTTGGAAAGGTGTTGTTGTCACACCTGGAGGAGTTGTAGGTCCGGGATCATGATTAGGACCTTTTGGTTTATGTTCATCATGTTCAGAGTCTCCATGTTCATGGCCGCCATGTTCATGCTCTTTAGATGGAAATATTACATCTACACATGCTGCACCCATAAGGCCAACACCTGTCCATATTCTTGATCCATTTTTAAATTTCCATTCCCCATTTATAGCGGGCCATGCTGCCATCCAGGGCTCACCATCTATCTTCTTCATCCCGGGATAATAGATAAAAGGAGATTTCACATTTATCCGGAAAGATTCAGAAGGTTGAGCAATGATTGCTTTCATTCTTAATCCATATCCCTTTTCAAAAGGAGTGTATCCATAGATAACTCCTACAGAAAAATGATTGCTGAAACCATAAGAATATTGTCCGATAGCGACATAAGGTAATCCGCTGTAAAATTCGACCATAGATGTGCCTTTCTGTGGCATCAGGTAATCATGATTAAATACTTCCTTATCCTGGGCGTGTGCTTTGACTAGAGTGGTGAAGACAATAACAATGATTAATACAAAGTAAACAATGCTAGTCCTTAAGTCTTTAGTGTTATAATACGTTTTCATGTTGTAGATTTTGATCCAAATGTATAGGGGGTGCCCTGCAGGGGTCAGTCACACATGTGCCGGATTATAGCAGCATTGTTTTTTATTGCGGATGGCCATAGCATGAATGTTTCCTTTCCAACAAAATACTCGCCTACGATAATGATTATCAAATAGTTGCGTGTTTCGCAACCTATTCCTGTTTTTCCCTGTTGATCAAAGAAAAAATTCCGGAAAGCATCGGATTGAGGCAAAAAAATGCCTGGGGGAAGGTTTTAAAAGTCGTTTAGGCTTGTAAGACTTACCTTTGCTGGCCTGGAATAACGAGAGTCGACCTTTATGGCTATATATATCACGGATGATTGTATCAATTGCGGCGCATGTGAACCGGAGTGCCCTAACAATGCCATTTATGAAGGGGGTATTCAATGGGCCATGAAAGATGGGACCACCCTGACCGGACCTTTTACACTTGAAGATGGTACTGTAGTGGATGCAGCGGAGATGCAGCAACCCGTTTCAGTAGACTACTATTATATCGTTCCGGATAAGTGTACCGAGTGCAAAGGATTTCATGATGAACCTCAGTGTGCTGCAGTTTGCCCGGTAGATTGCTGTCTTCCAGATCCAGATAGGCCAGAATCGGATGACTTGTTGCTCGGGCGCAAGGCTCGACTGCATCTGTGATGGAGTGATGAAGTGATGGGGCGATGTAGTGATGGGGTGATGTAGTGAATCGTGAGACGTCAGTCGTGAGTCGTGAGGAAAATTGAAAGATCTATTGAATAACCCTCTCCCTTTCCCGAAGGAAAAGAATTATTTGAATTGCCCCGACCTTCGGGTCGTGGGAAGAATTCTTCGCCTTAGTCTCAGCCTTTCTCTACAGTGTGTAACGCAGACCTAAGCTCAGCCCCCGGATATAATCTGTTCTCTCCTCACTATTTGTTGATTCTGCGGCAGCATCGTTGGAATCATTCAGGATATACTGATTCAGGCCATGGGTCCAATTGGTGAAAACATCGAAGTGCTGTCCAATTCTGTAACCTACACCCAGATATAATGCTGTTGTCGACGAACGGATCACATCATAATCTTCCAACGAATTATCAATGCGTAAAGGAGGAGCTGCGTTTCCTGAAAGGTTTGTAGTGACAATCGGATACTCGCTGAAGGCTTGTGTATTGAATCCAAATTGTGCTCCGGCTTCTGTAAAGAATCTTGGAGTCACTTTCCATTTTACGCCTGTAGTTACCTGCCACTGGGTTAGTTTATCGATCAATGGATTGATCGCATTATATCCGGCTTTTTTATTCAAATTACCAGCATCCACATAAGATTCATTGCCGATATAAGAGGGATCGTAATTAACAATTGTATTGTATTCAGCATTTGAGTCCAGTGCCTTCAGGCCATCCGAAAGAAATGAATTTGGATCGTAAGAGAGGAAACCAACTGAAGTGGTAACAGTAAATCTCTTAGCTACATTTAGGTCCACACCCACTCCACCACTTACACCAATACCTCCGTTTATGGCTGCCAAACCACTTACAGCCACAGTCGGTTCTATAAAAGGTGTCTTCCATTTACTTTTCATGGCATCTGCTGTAAGGATTTGATCAGTCGTGCTATGATCCAAGGGAGCAATACTCACCTGTGGCAATGGCTCAAGAATGCGGGCATCTCTATACTTCTCTTCGTAAATCATTACTATTCCTGTAGACAATTCTTCAATGCTTTCTGCTTCATTAGAAGCTGATGAAATACTCTCCTCTGCTGTAGTTACAGTTGTAGCGGGTACCGTCTCATTAAATTCAAGTTCCGTCGCCATAGCCATTGGGATGGCTTTCACCTCTGCATTTGTTGGAGATGAAGAAACAGGAGTAGTTGATTGAGAAGAAGCAGATGTGCTTTTCTGCTTTAAAGTTGAAGAAGATTTCTGTGAAACTTTTTCTACTTCCTGAGTTTTAATAACGGGGATACTTTTTATCTCTGGTTCTGCAGGAGCGACAACAGGGGATACAGATTGATCAGTTGATATTGATGATTTAAAGTTAGTAACCGGAGAGAGGGATTTTGTTTCGTTATTAAAAGGAGCATCCAATGACAATGGTTTGGCATCAAACACAAGTATGCTCATGACTGCAGCTACGACTACAGCGGATACGGACCACCAGGCAGCAGGATAACGGCGTTTGTTTGGGTCTTCCGGCATGGCCTTATCCAAAATGGGCTTCATCTTAGCCCATCCCTGGTCCGGGGTGATTTTATATGGATGTTGTTCTTGCATGATGTTCATTTGTAAGCATTAATCTTAATCGTTCGCGGGCATTGGACAGATGCCATTTTGATGTCCCTTCACTGATGCTCATTTTTTCGCCGATTTCTTCATGTGAGTACCCTTCGATGGCAAACAACTTGAATACTTCGGCTGAGCGATCAGGAATACGGTCTAACAGACG
>DASXWI010000197.1:0-1829 GCA_036503755.1 Saprospiraceae bacterium
GATTCCAGCACGTTTTAACTCTTCTATCCTGGCGGGCTCTGCTGTGTCGCAGTAAACCGGGTGATAACCTACGATTTGTTTTACCATTGGGATAAGATCGGAGTTTGTCAGGTGGCTTTGGTAGATTTCTTCTTTCCAGTAGAGGTCCTGATCTTTTTCGGTGACTTTGACGAGTGCGGTAGGGTTGTTGTAGCCAAAGTCCAGCCCAAAGACGTTCGTACCAGAGACTGTTCCATTAAAAGGTGTCCAATGCGTATAGATGACTCCCTCCGAATGGCCTCTCTCTCCCTCACCGTAGATACGCCAGAAATTTTCATCAACGTTTTTGAGGTTTTCGATTTCTTTGACTTGCTCATGTGGTAGAAATGGGTTGTCTAAGTAGGTGGATTTGATGAAGTAACAGTCCGACCTCGTAAGTATCGAATCGTAAATCCAGTGGAATTCATCCGCAGGGTTGAAATCAATAAATATACATTTCCGAGTCCGAAGCATAAGCTGCGTAAATGTGTCGAAGTCTGTAAGATTTGCTTCGTTAAAAAATAGAATATCACGCCCCGGGCCGCGTACCTTGAGATTATTGTCAGAACTAAAGAATTCTGTATATGATCCGTTTGGATAGTTATAAACCTGTTCTGTACGTATGTGCGAGTTTGGATCATATAGTCCAGAGTTTTCCATTATAGTCCGCCAGTCTCTCATTGCCCCCCTTCTAAGGTGAGGGAATGCCACTGAGGTGATTGAAATACTTAGTTTTTCCTTTAAAGCCAGCGCAATCAATAGCTGGTTGATTGTGAACGTCTTACCGGATCTTGTCCCTCCCTGGTTTACTATTATCCTATACCCTTCTTTAAAAGCCTTGTAAGACTCAAGAGCTACTTTTATCTGAGGTATTTGATATTGGAGGTTCTTGCCACGTAATGTCGATTGAACCACTATGTTCTGTTTTTTGGTCTATCTCCTGTTTGTCAGTGTAGCCGTGTTTGGTTAATAAAACCTTGGCTATTGTTGGGTTATAGTTGCCGGAAAGGCCGTTATTAACTAATGCTTCAGCTTGTTGTTGCAACAATCTTTCAATAATGTCGGAAAATTCTATATATTTTTTCTGCCAATCATAAACTGTTGACCTGTGAATTCCTATATAAAGTGCTAATCCTTCGATACTTGGAAGTTTAACCTTTAGTACTTGCTTGTACATAGTGTACTTATCTGACTCCTGAGATACAACATTCTCTAAATCGTCCTTACATGAGTTTAGATACTCATTTGCTTTTACGATGATATCATCACTATAATCTGTTGGTCTTCCTGCCATACACGCAATTTAAAAATTTTTAATCATTTCGAAAACAATTTAAAGCATCCCCATTGAATCCCCGTCCAGCAAATCCATGCTATTAAAGCGTTCCAGGTAATACCGAAGATCCCGAGAGAGAACGCTACTTTTTGCAAGGCCTGACAAGCATGGTAAAAATCTGTAAACATCACTAAGAAGGTTGTAGATCCGAAGTAAGCCGGTTTTGTTTCATCCCAAGCCATCCCGGGGCCATTCTTCCAATGCTTGTATTTCATAACCCAAGACTCCTGACCAAAGAAGCTATAAATATATACACTGCCCTGCCATTTCAACTTCTTGAATAAATGCAATTGGCTCAGGCTATACAGCGATACCCCGAGAACCAAGAATATGAATTGATACCAGATCATGATTTGAATGTTTTTTGGTAATGAATAAGTGAACCGACCAACGACACAACAAAGATACCCACTCCCATCCAGAAAGTAAATCTGAAAGCGGTTATATCCCATGAATCCCAGGTTTTGTAAAGTGT
>DASXWI010000198.1:0-3402 GCA_036503755.1 Saprospiraceae bacterium
ATTGGCTTTATCATACAATACAGATTCTGAGGTCGTCAGTGTTTTTTCTGTATCCCATATCCTGTTTAATCCTGGTACATTGACGATCTCTGTCACGGATGTATCTGCCATGGTCGTTTGCGTTTCTTCACTTGCCGGGGCGGACGGCTTGCAGGCTATAAAGACCAACAAACAAAATGAATAAAGGCGTATCATAAGCTATGTGGTTATGTTATTTAAATGGTTTTTCAAATAAGCTTTAGAAAACTAACAACCCATATGTGTTAATTGTTAAATGATAAACGTTGAATGAAATTTCATTTTTCATTTTTCACTTTTCACTCTTCACTTATTCCCGTATTGTCTCTCATAATACTCCCTGTACGATCCATCTGTCACATGGTTTACCCATTCTTCATTGGCTAAATACCAATCAATAGTTTTTGATAACCCGGTTTTGAAATCAGTGGCCGGCGTCCAACCAAGCTCGTTTTGCAATTTGCTGAAATCAATTGCGTAGCGATGATCATGACCAGCCCTGTCTTTAACAAAACGGATAAGCTCTTCAGCGCTGCCCAATAACCGTCCGGTTTTTTCATCCATCAGTTTGCATATCGTACGGACGAGATCTATATTTTTTAATTCTGTGCCCCCGCCAATATTATACGTTTCTCCAGAACGTCCTTTGTGGTAGATTAGGTCGATAGCTTCAGCATGATCCTCCACATAAAGCCAATCACGGATGTTGGTACCTTCACCATACACCGGAAGTGGTAATCCTTTCTGTATATTATGAATCATTAACGGAATCAGTTTTTCCGGAAAATGATTTGGTCCATAATTATTGCTGCAATTACTGATGACCACAGGAAGGCCATACGTAGCATGATAAGCCCTTACAAAATGATCACTAGAAGCTTTTGATGCGGAATAGGGACTTCTTGGTGCATAAGGAGTTTGTTCTGTGAAAAATCCTGTATCACCTAATTCTCCAAAAACTTCATCTGTAGAAATGTGATAGAATTTTCCTTCTATTCCTTTCTTCGCCCAAAATCGACGCACAGCTTCAAGCATGCTGCATGTTCCCAACACATTAGTCCGTACAAAAGAAAGTGGATCTTCAATTGACCGGTCAACATGGGATTCCGCTGCCAGGTGTATGACCCCATTGATATGATATTGTTCCAGGACACTACTGACCCTGGCCATATCCAGAACATCCCCTTTTTCAAAAATATAGTTTTTAGCATCAGCGATATCAGATAGGTTGTCCAGGTTGCCTGCATAGGTCAGGGCATCATAATTGATAATCTGGTAATCAGCGTAACGCTTGACAAGACGTCGGACGACGTGTGAACCAATAAAACCGGCACCCCCGGTGATCAGAATGGATTGTGATAATGACATAAGTGTCCTGCTCAAGAAGTTTAAAAAAGAAACAAATGTAAAGGCAATTAAGGGAATACTCAACAAACGCAAGAAGGATGCACAAGGTTATTTTATATATTTTGGAACCATGAAATCCTCATCGCCACATACTAAATCCATTTTAACAGCAGAAGATCAGCCTGTAAGTTTTGCTGAGCTTTTCTTTGACCTGGTGTTTGTGTTTTGTGTCACGCAGGTAGTGCATCTATTGGATCATGCTTTCGACTGGGTACACCTGGGACGTGCCATCCTTGTATTCTGGCTTGTTTGGTGGGCGTGGACGCAATTCACCTGGGCGTTGAATGCTGCAGATACAAAACACGATAGAGTTCAAATGGCAACTTTAGTGGCTACGGCACTAGCTTTTTTCATGGCTGTGAGTGTGCCACATTCATTTGATACTAGCTCCTGGTGGTTCGGCCTTACGTATGTTGCAGTGAGAGGCATTGGGTTATTAATTTATCTGTGGGTATCCTGGCCGAATGAGAATATGCGTAGTGCGGTGAGATCATTCGGTGCATTTTCTATACTGGGATTGATGGCCGTTCTTGTCGGAGGTTTTCTTGGTGGGGAGTTACAGTATTGGTTTTGGGGATTAGCTATAGCGCTTGATGTCTTTGCAGCCACTGTGGGTGCAAATAAAGAAGGGTGGGGATTACACCCAAATCATTTTGTTGAGCGCCATGGTTTGTTTATCATTATTGCCATGGGTGAAACGCTGATTGTGGCTGCGAGCGGGGCTACTAAGGAAGCATGGGATGGTCACTTGATGCTCGTGGCTGCACTATCTGTCGGTATCACTTCCTGCTTATGGTGGCTTTACTTTTATAGGATCAAGGATCGTCTTGAACATGCAATGGCTCGTCGCCATGGGATAGATCAATCCTCAATGGCCAGGGATGTATTCAGTTTGTTTCATTTTCCGATGGTGTGTGGCCTGATCATTTATGCCTACGCCATTGAACAAGCGATGCTTCATCCAAAGGATCCATTGACCTTGGAAGGCAGGATAGCTCTGTCAGTAGGTGTTGGATTATATGCGATAAGTATTGTTATCGCTTATTGGCGAGCAGTAGGAAAAATACTATGGACCAGGGTTGGCCTTGCAATCGTATTTGGAGTGATTGTTTTTGGAAGATCCGGTATAGATGTTTCCAGAACCTTAATGCTCTGCCTTGGCGGCTTGCTATTGCTATGTGCTCTAGAGAACAAAGAGGAAAAAGAAATCCAATTATAATAAAAGCAAAAAAAACACCCTTACTCCTTGCCCTCTGCTTTTTACTATCGCGCCACGACGCCACGACGCCACGAAGCAGTTTTGATTTCTCTATTCAGTTTACCTATTGCTCCTAGCTCCTTGCTCCTTGCTTTTTACTATCGCGCAGAGCCGCAGAGACGCAGTTTTGATTTCTCTATTTACTTTGCCTATTGCCTATTGCCCCTTGCTCACTGCTCACTGCTCACTGCTCACTATTTCCCATGGCACTGCTTATACTTCTTCCCGCTTCCGCAAGGACAAGGATCATTCCGTCCAACTTTAGGTTCATCTCTCCTTACTGTTTCAACAACAGTCTCAGGTCTGCGTCCAGCCGCTGCGGCAGCTGCTTTCCGGGCTACATCTTCAACACGGTTGGTCCTGACTTTGCTTAGATCAGTACGCTGTTCTCTTGCTTCACGCACTTCATCCTGACCTTGAATGAGTAAGTTTCCTTTGGATAAGTAAGCACAAACATCCTGGTTAATTTTATAGACAAGCCCTTCAAACAATTCATAGGCTTCCATTTTATACACAACCAATGGATCCTTTTGCTCGAAAGATGCAGCTTGCGCTGATTCTTTCAGTTCATCCATATGACGCAGATGTTCTTTCCAATGATCATCAATTAGTAAAAGGCTGATGGCTTTTTCAATATCCACCATGACGGATTTGCCTTTTGTATCAATGGCCTCTTTAAGATCAGCAGAAACGGGTAGCGCATGTTTGCGACCATCAGT
>DASXWI010000199.1:0-3534 GCA_036503755.1 Saprospiraceae bacterium
GTGCCTGGCCGAACCTGATCGCCGGGATTCCTTTCATTTCAATTCCGTTTTCGTTTCACAGAATATCCGACAGGCAGTGAATAGTGGTATGGGCAATTATATTCCCGTTTTCCTGAGTGAGATCCCCGGTCTTTTTCACAAAAACATCCTTCCAATTGATGTCGCATTTATCAATATCAGTCCACCGGACAAACATGGTTTTTGTTCTCTCGGGGTTTCAGTTGATGTAGCCGTGGCTGCTGTCAAAAGTGCAAAGTTTGTTGTGGCCCAGGTGAACTCACGAATGCCTCGGACCCATGGAGACGGTTTGCTGCATATCAGGGATATCGATGCTATGGTGGAGGTTTCTGACGAATTACCGGAAGTAGATTATCGCAAGCAAATAACCACTGTAGAAGAATCCATAGGTAAACATTGTGCTTCCCTGGTAGAAGACGGTGCCACACTTCAACTTGGAATCGGGACCATACCAGATGCTGTTCTTGCCCAACTCACAACACATAAGGATCTTGGTGTCCATACGGAAATGTTTTCTGATGGAGTGATCGATTTGCTCAAGAAGGGAGTGATCACCAATAAGTTTAAGAAGAAGCACCAACGTAAAGTCATTACTTCCTTTACCACGGGCACCAGGGAGTTGTATGATTTTATTGATGACAATCCTGAATTTGCCTTCCTGGAATCCGATTATGTAAATGATGCGTATGTTATCGGGAAGAATCCTAAAGTTGCGGCGATCAATAGTGCCATCGAAATCGATATCACCGGGCAGGTGTGTGCTGATTCCATTGGTACATTCCAATTTTCCGGGGTAGGAGGGCAGATGGACTTTATTAAGGGAGCGGCTTTGTCAGAAGGAGGTAAGCCCATTATTGCTATGGCATCTCTCACATCGCGCGAGCAATCCAAGATTGTTCCTTTCCTTAAGCCCGGGGCTGGAGTGGTGACCACCAGGGCACACGTACATTACGTCGTAACCGAATACGGAGTAGCCTACCTCTACGGAAAGAACCTGCAGCAACGCGCGTATGCACTAATGAATATTGCCCATCCCGATCATAGGGAATACCTGGAGAAAGAGATTCGGGATCGGTTTGGGAAAAGAATATTTTGAGCTATCAGCTGTCAGTTTTTAGCTACCAGCTACCAGCTACCAGCTTCCAGAAATGAGCTATCAGCTGTCAGCTATCGGCTTTCAGTTATTTAAATCAACTTCCGCATTCAGTGAATGTCTTTTCAAATAATTGGAAGAAATTATGAAGTAGTAAAATCAAACCTCACGACTTACGACTCACGTCTGACGATTTCAACTCACGACTCACGCCTGACGAAAATCCCTCTCACCGCTCACCGCTTACTGCTCACCATTCACTGCGCACTCTTTATACTGATTTATCGGTATAAGAGAACCGATCGGGTGGTCTTACTTTCAACTTTTATTCCTTACCTTTTAACCCGATGGATACTACCCAAAAGGAAGCTAAATCAAAGTGGAAATTCAGCCTGAATATCCGGAAGGAAATTCCGGATGAGCTAGAGAAAGAATTCACTGCTTTTAAGGATATCAAAAGTATTGACCGGATTCAAGCATCTGCCTGGCTTGGATTTGCGTTAACCATTTTCATGTTCGGACTGGACATTTACAGACAGAGAACAGGTGAATTCTATACAAGTCATTGGTATACTGTTTTATTTTATTTCCACCTTCTTGGATTGCTTTTTCTTTTTCCAGCGGTGTACACCACGGTTTACAAAAAATGGATCATTCAAACCAGGCTAAGAAGGGGGATTGTAATCTGGGGGATGGTGGTGTTGACAATAACCTTTATGCTTGGACAATCTGTGGTTATTTATTTTCACAGAGAAGGGCTAGTCATGTTTTTGGGTTTTATATTCATATTCACATGGATGTTTGCGATGTCCCACACGGAGCGGACCATTTTCGCATTTTTTTCACTTACTATAATGTGTGCAGCAATTATTCTAAATCCTAACACCGAGACAAGTGAAAATACACGCGTGACCAATTTTATTGAAGTCCTTTTCCTTTCCACCGTAGCTTTTATTTTCGACTCTTTTGATTTCAATCTGAAGTTGGCCAATTTTATGAACCAGCTTAAAATCAAAGACGAGCAAGAGCGGATCATAAGGCTTGAAGAATTTAAATCGAGATTTTTCACCAATCTCACCCATGAGCTTCGTACCCCACTGACCATGATTTCAGGGATGGCCAGGGAGATTGCCGAGGATCCACGTAGATGGGCTACGGAAGGTTCAGAGATCATTGTTCGCAATTCGGGAAACTTGTTGAACCTGGTCAACCAGATCCTTGCTTTGAGTAAGATAGAAAGCGGCTCATTGCCTTTATATATGGTCAAAGGGGACGTGGTGTCTTATCTCGGCTATGTAGTGGATGCTTTTAGAGGCCATGCCTTGGCCAAGCGTATCAAGTTGCATTTTTTGTCCGAAGAAGCAGAAGTGATCATGGATTATGATCCTGATAAATACATGACCATTTTGTCAAACCTCTTGTCCAATGCGATCAAGTTTACTCCGGAAGAAGGTAATGTATATGTCAGTCTTGTCTTCAGGCAAGCCCAGGAAAATTCCTATTTTGAAATGACTGTTCGGGATACTGGCATAGGCATTCCACAATCAGAACTCGATCACATCTTTGAACGGTTTTATCAGGCGCAGAATGAACTGACTGGATCCGGCGTGGGAACAGGGATCGGATTGTCCCTCGTGTATGAATTGATTAAATTGCTTGGAGGGGATATCCAGGTCAAAAGTGTGCTAGGTAAAGGAACCACATTTACCGTTACACTTCCAAGAAGAGCCGGAGAAATGAGTGATGGATCTCCTTTGCTGAAGGAGGATATCAGGAGTAATGTCAATTTCTATCTACCGCCATCGCGCCAGGAGGAAATACCAGTAGAAGAGATCATCGACGAAAAGCCAGACATACTTATCATTGAAGACAACACGGATGTCATCAAGTATCTCCATATCTGCCTTGGGGATATTTACCGGATTACTAGTTGTACGGATGGTTTAGCCGGCCTAGAGAAAGCGATTGAAATGGTACCGGATCTTATCCTCAGTGATGTATTGATGCCGGTCAAAGACGGTCTTGCGGTATGCCGTGAGTTGAAGAAGCATCCGATCACTAATCATATTCCAATAATTCTTCTTTCTGCTAAAGTGGACCCTGAGTCAAGGCTGGCAGGCTTACAAAGTGGGGCAGATGTTTATATGGCCAAACCTTTTGATAAGCATGAACTTAGGATGCAGATCCACAATTTGTTGGATCGCCGACAGGTCTTGCATGCGAGATACCTGGAGGAGACCAAGGTATCTGAGCTTTCCTCCGGAGATCCACCACAGCAGGAAGATCCTTTTGTTGTCAAAGCGAGAAATATCGTTTTTGATCACCTGGATGAAAGCGAATTCAGTGTCCTGCATCTTTATAGGGCTGTATTTCTGAGCAGAACCCAGCTTCACAAAAAGCTAAAAGCTTTGACGGGTATGTCA
>DASXWI010000200.1:0-5273 GCA_036503755.1 Saprospiraceae bacterium
AACCAAAAACCATTGCGGGAGGAAAATATGGATTTGACCAACCTATTGAGGTGGCATCTGCAAGAGTTTCTTTTGCCGTACGAGCTTATGATACCCATGATGGTGCTTCCAATCAAAACGGCATCTACAGCATACAGTGCAAAGTGGACGAAGATCCATCCTTTGCTTTTACGTTTGATGAAATTCCTTTCGAACAAGGCCGTTACCTGAATGCACATATTGATTATCGAAGAAAACTGTATGAAAACAAATATTTCCACAGATGTCATCCACTTGAAGGCAACAAACTTCCTATTTATTATACGGGAGTAGATAAAGGAATGATATACCTGAATGCAGAACAACCCAGGGAAGTCAGGGTAGATGTTGCAGATTTCAATGGCAATGTATCCACTCTATCATTTGAAGTTATCCGTGACATGAGTATTGCGCCAAAAGCACCCGCGATGCCTGCATACAAAATCATGGCCAACCCTGAAGAAGTCTGCATCCTTTCCCAGCCTGGCATACAAGTGGTCTGGCCTAAAGGTTCATTTTATGAAAAGACCCCGGTGAATATCGAAGTAATCCCTTCTGAATACCTTGTATGTTACAGTCCTCATTTTGCGCTATCACCTACTGACATCCCTGTGCATTATTTTTTTGATGTCAACATTGAAGGCTTGTCAGTACCTGAACCCTTACGTGAAAAAGCTTTTATAGCACGATGCGAGCCAAATGGTAGTATTGTTAATTGCGGAGCTACCTGGGTAGGAAATAATCTAAGCACCGGTGTCAGACAACTCAGTACCTATACCATTATGGTGGATACTATTGCACCCTACATTTCAACTTTACACTTTGGTCCGAAAATGACCGGATGGAGCAGGATGGCTTTTAAAATCTCTGACAATTTTCAGATCAGGGACAAAGGCAGAGACTTGATTTATGACGCATGGGTCGATGGTCAATGGGTGCTTATGTCTCTTGATGGCAAAAACAGTGTACTCACTCATACCTTCGATGGCCGTATACCTCCCGGCGAACATACCTTAGTCATTAAGGTCACTGATGACCGGGGCAATGAAGCTGTCCTTGAAAAAACATTTACTTTGTAGGAAATAAACCTACACCTGATGCGTCGGACATGGACGTCCCGATGGAAAGCTGGGCAACCGGCACCATCATTCGAAGCAAAGTTGCATGACGGCACGATCATCACCTCAGCCCAGCTTAAAGGCAAAAGCTTTATTCTATTCTTCTATAATCATGATGGGTCAGAAACCTGCACCAAAGAAGCATGTAATATCCGTGATCATTATTCAACATTAAGCAAGAAAGGGTTTACAATATTTGGTGTGAGTGAGGATAGCATAAAGAAACATCAGAAGTTTATCCAGAAGTATGAATTTCCTTACGCACTTATTTCAGATGAAGGAAATGCCTTGGCTAAAACGTTTGACATTTATGGCGAAAAGGAATTTATGGGACGTATCAGTGATGCTGTGCACCGGACCACATTTGTAATCGATGAAAACGGGATCATCTTATCTGTCATTCATCCTGTGGATTCCGCTCGTCATGCAGAACAAATCCTGGAAGAGTTGAATCAAACCTGAACCCACATGGTACCTATTGAATATAAAACGCTGATCACTGCAGATCAACTGTCAGCCATCCTGGATCAAAAAAATATAGTCATACTGGATTGCAGTTTTTCATTAGCGAATACTGCACTAGGAAGAAACCTTTACTTGGCAAGCCATATTCCTGGAGCTTATTTTATGGACATCAATCTCGATCTATCCTCACCTGTCATAAAAGGAGTAACTGGTCGCCATCCTCTACCCCATCCTCTTGTACTTACATCAACTCTCAAAGCAACGGGTTTAGAACCACACAGCCAAGTTATTGTATATGATCAATCAAACGGAATGTATGCTGCCCGTGCCTGGTGGTTGCTTAATTGGCTGGGACATCAAAAAGTTGCTTTGTTGGATGGCGGATTTGGTGCATGGACAGCGAGTAATCACCCTGTCGACAATCAATGGCCAATGCCTAAGCAAGGATCATTTGAATTTACAAATCCAAAACTCGTAACTGTGGGCATGAAGGAATTGGTAAGTGAATCGCATACCTTGATTGATAGTCGTGAGTATATACGATTTATTGGAGAAATTGAAAAGATTGATCCTATAGCAGGTCATATTCCGGGTGCAATCTGTATTCCTTTCCTGGACAATACAGATGAACGAGGATTCTGGAAATCAGCTGAACAACTGAAGTTGAAATTCGCCAATCTCATTCAGGACGAACATGGTCCACCTGTGTTCTACTGCGGATCAGGAGTCACTGCTTGTCATAATATCCTCGCCTATAAAATCGCTACCGGAAATAACGCTTCCCTTTACCCAGGCAGTTATAGCGAATGGATAAATTTTTATCCAGTGGAAACCGGAGCTTAGGCTCATAGCCACCAAAGCAGCCCCCAGAATAAATCGGCCTCAGACCGTCGATTTTTATATTTTTGACCCTTCCGGTGGTCACATTTCCCCGGTTGCTTTACCTGGAGAATGAAGAACAGTTACTTTGACCTCATTCAGCAGACATATTACTTCCCACAGGATGGATTTGACCTGCACAATGGAGATTTGAGTTTTCACGGAATATCTCTGAAATACCTGATCGATAAATACGGCACCCCCTTTAAGCTGACTTATCTGCCCAAAATCGGTGACCAGATCAAAAAAGCGAAAAACTGGTTTAACCGCTCCATGAAGACGCAGCACTACCAGGGAAAATACCGCTACTGCTATTGCACCAAATGCTGCCACTTCAGCCACGTGATCAAGAAGGCTTTGGATCATGATGTAGACCTTGAAACTTCTTCTGCATTCGACATCGATCTTATTGTCAGTTTATACCGTAGTGGGGATATTGACCAGAGTATCAACTTGATTCATAACGGTTACAAGACAGATAGATACCTGGATGGAATTGCGCAATTGTATGAGATGGGATTCGAAAATTCAATCCCTATCCTGGATAATACCATGGAGTTAGATCAATTGCTGGAACGTATCAAAGGGACAATTAAAGTTGGTATTAGGGTAGCCATTGAACAGGAACCTCAATCCGCCTATTATACATCACGTCTTGGAATCAGACCAACTGAAGTCATCAAATACTACAAAGAGAAAATCGCCCGCAAAAAAAGAGTTCAGGTGACTATGCTTCACCTTTTTGTGGATACGGGAATTCGTGACACACTTTACTATTGGGGAGAGTTTAAAAAAGCGCTTAAGATTTTTGCAGAACTGAAAAAGATCTGTCCTTCACTTAATGCTATCAATATCGGCGGTGGTTTCCCTATCAGTAACAATCTCTCGTTTGAATATGATTACAAATACATGGTGGATGAGATTATCAGCAATATCAAAGCTGTGTGTGACCAGGAAGGCATTGAACATCCGGATGTTTACACCGAGTTTGGAAAATATACTGTAGGTGAAAGCGGAGCAACGATATTCACTGTCCTGGAACAGAAGCAACAGAATGATTCCGAGTTGTGGTACCTGATCGATAACAGTTTGATGAATACCATTCCGGACTCTTGGGGCTTGAATGAGCGATTCATTTTACTTCCGGTGAATAAATGGAACAATGAATTTACAAGAGTTCATATTGGAGGGATCAGTTGTGATCATTCAGATTATTACAATTTTGAAGATCTCAACCAACAAGTTTTCCTTCCTACATTTAAAAACGATGATACAGAACCATTGTATATCGGTTTTTTCCATACCGGTGCCTACCAGGATGCCATCAGTGGATATGGAGGAATCAAACATTGCCTGATCCCTTCACCACAACACATCCTCGTAGACAGAGATGAAAAAGGAAATTTTATAGACACGCTCTGGCGACCTGAGCAACGGCCAAATGAGATGTTACAAATCCTTGGATACGACACGTAGCACGTAGCACGTAGCAAGGAGCAAGGAGCAGGGAGCAGGGAGCATAGATCAGAGGGCATAGGGCAAGTTAAAAATGAAGAATGAAAAATGAAGAATGAAAAACTCACTATTCACTGCTCACGAATCACGACTGACGACTGACGACTGACGCTTCACGATTGACCTCTCACAATCCATTACTCACGCCTGACGACTGATGCCTCACGATTCCCAACTCACAATTCACAACTCACAATTCACTATCAAATGAGCAACAAACCAATCTCCGATTTCATCCTTCATCATTACAGGCATTTCAATGCGGCTGCGCTGGTAGATGCAGCTAAAGGATATGTTGCCCACATGGATGAAGGAGGTAAAATGATGGTTACCCTCGCTGGTGCTATGAGCACTGCAGAGTTAGGTCTCAGCTTGGCTGAAATGATCAGACAGGACAAAGTGAGCATTATTAGTTGCACTGGTGCTAACCTGGAGGAAGATATTATGAACCTGGTGGCCCATAGTCATTACAAACGCATTCCTCATTACCGGGATTTAAACCCACAGGATGAATGGGATCTCCTTGAAAATCATTACAACCGTGTGACCGATACATGCATCCCTGAAGAAGAAGCCTTCAGACGAATGCAAAAACATATTTACAAACTCTGGAAAGACGCTGATACTAAAGGAGAGCGTTATTTTCCACATGAATATATGTACCAAATGCTCCTCAGCGGTGTATTAGATCAGTATTTCGAAATTGATCCAAAAAACAGTTGGATGATGGCCGCAGCCCAAAAAAATATTCCTATTGTCGTTCCGGGTTGGGAAGATAGTACGATGGGAAATATTTTCTCTTCATACATTATCAAAGGAGATATTAAGGCAAGTACCATGAAGAGCGGCATCGAGTACATGGTATGGCTTGCCGACTGGTATCGTAACAACTCTGCAGGAAAGGGAGTAGGATTTTTTCAGATTGGAGGTGGAATTGCAGGTGACTTTCCGATTTGCGTTGTACCAATGATGTACCAGGATCTTGAATGGCATGATGTGCCTTTCTGGAGCTACTTCTGCCAGATCTCTGATTCCACAACGTCATATGGCTCTTACTCCGGCGCTGTGCCGAATGAAAAGATCACATGGGGGAAACTCAGCATTGAGACTCCGAAGTTCATAATTGAATCTGATGCTACGATTGTGGCGCCGTTGATCTTTGCGTATATATTAGGATGGTAAAAGGTGGAACGGCAGAAAGGCGGAAGGCACGATATAGCCTAAGCCCTGAAAGGGCGTGTTTGTAAGAAGGGGGTTTAGCCCCTTTCAATCGAAAGG
>DASXWI010000201.1:0-2816 GCA_036503755.1 Saprospiraceae bacterium
TTGGTATGAGGATCTTAAAGATTGGTATGCTTCATACAAAACTACATATACTTATACCCAATCAAATCAACTTGAGTCTGAAATCTACGCTACCTGGAACGCTACTGATTTATGGATTGAAATGTATAGAGATGAATACGATTATGCTGAAGATGGTTCATTAATAGAATTGGTGGCCTCTCAAAAATATAATCCTAATGATCCATGGAGGTATACAGACAGAATAATATTTGAATATGATTCGCTTGACCAACTTAGTTATGAAAATAACTATTACTACCAGGACAACGGGAGCTGGCTTCTTAACTCTCGTAAAGGAAATACTTATGATGCAAATGGAAATGTTGTTGAGGAGTTACATGAATCATGGAATTCTATCAACAATCTCTGGAGACCTAGTACCCTTTTCCAGTATACGTACAAAGACGGACATGAAACAGGATATTACATGTTTACATGGAATTACCTGGATCTAAACTGGAAAGGTTTATACGGAGGAACAGCAGCGTATAATGAATATGGAGATATTTCCGAAAGGGTGGATTTACTTTGGAATGAAATGCTGGCGGAATGGGAAATGCGGGAAAAAATTGAATACGATTATGACTTTTCAGTTGATTTTACAAATGTACTCTGGCCCTACCCTAATGCAGATCCAAGTGACCTTTTTCAACGGATGCCTACTAGTATTCAGTTCTATGATTATGATGGAGATTGGGTACTGGAGAATTCAGCCTTACTAAGATATTCCATCCGGACCGCTGTTTTAAATCTGAACATTGAACCATTAGTCATTTCACCTAACCCAGCCAATGAATTCATTCAGTTTTCCATACCAGGTATCCAGGAAAGTTCAACTTTAAAAGTATATACGCCAGATGGAAAGCTACTAATCTCCGCAAATACTTTTGAAAATACTCGGATTTCAACTTCCTCACTACTACCTGGATGGTATATCGCCAGGATTCAAAATGGGAAGGAATTGTTCATTGGTAAATTTATAAAGGAATAAAACTGATCAACTCACAATTTTAATCAAACTCCCGTCTCTTTAGCAGTAATCATTCTTCGTACATGAAGGTAAAAGTAAGAGAGGGGTCGGGGGTGAGTTTTAAAAAATTTCTACTCCCCTGACGGTGGCTGCAACATCAAAGTTTTATCCCCGACAAAATCATACAAAGTCAACCCACGTATGTCATACAAGGCCATCCAATACTCCCTTAATGATTGCAAGTAGGATCCTCGTGCAGCTTCCTGCGCCATCAGCGCAATATTCAGTTCGGTAACATCAATCTTTCCGATAAGATATCGTTGAAAAGTAATTTCATAACGCTTCCTTGCAGCTTCAAGAAAACGCTCAGCGATATCTGTGTTGCGTCTGACTAATTCAAATTGTTGAGCCTTGAGAACCACCGTGCGCTTAAAATTTTCTCTTTCCTGGTCTATCTGGCGTTGTTCGAGCTCAAGATTTGATAAAGCCACTTCTCTCCTAGCCTTTGATTTACCCCAGTCTGCAATGGGGACAGAAATGCCAAATGTGACAACCTCCTGGTCAATCAGATCCTGGTAAACCTGGTCTATAGCGGGACCAGTTTGGGTTAAACCAAAACTTCCTTCAAGCCTTGCAGTAACTCCCGCATCTCCTTTTGCACGTTCAACTTCCATATTAGCTTCAAGGAGTCGTCTTTCAAATCCCACCATGTTACTTCTGTTTTGCAAAGCAAGAGTCAATGCTTTCTCACTTTCAATCACCACTTCCGGCAAATCGTATGGAGGAATCAGTTCAAAAGTTATATCGCCTTGCAAATCGAGAAAATCTCTCAACTGCTCAGCATTGGTTTGCATCTGTAGCTGTGCTGCGGCTAGCCTTGTTTCGGCAGACATCGCGTTGAGTTCTACCTGGATTAAATCGGTCTCTGCTATTTTACCCACTTCATATCGCCCTCGTGACAACACAAGCAACGTATCTGCATTGATTTTATCTTGTTCGGCTGCAGCTGCATCGAGTTGACTGGTAAGAAGATTAAAAAACAAAGCAGAGGCCTGGCTGGCAATGGCCTCCATTTGTTCACTGTAAATTTTTTCACTTTCGAGATAATTGACTGGCTCAATTTTCTTCCGCCATTTCATAGCATTAAACTGGAAGAGAGGCTGAGTGAAACCAAAACGAACTGGATTAGAGAGAAAGGATTTGGAAGCTTCATTTCCTTCTGTGGCAAAAAGATCTAAACGGCTCAATCCACTTCCGAAATACAATGTACCTCCAGTCAATGCCACATCCTGTTGGAGAGAAAGATCAAGCGCGTTTTGCATATAGGCGCGTTCCACATATACTTCCTCACCTGTGGGTTGGGTAACAGGCTCAATAGACCTGTTAAACAAAGGCAATGTGCTTGCACTGAGCAGAATGTTGGGTTTGAAGTCAGCAATGAAAGTCTGATAGGTCCAGTAATTTCTTTTCCATCTAGTTGCAGCAAGGAGTGCATCCGGTGCATCACTCTGTGCGAGCGCAACAACTTCGTCAAGCGTCAGCCTGTAATTCCCTTGTGCTGCTATTGATGCCATCAAGGCAAAGCAGAACAAGCAACTACTCATGCAGATCTTTAGTAAAAATGATTTTATCATATGCTTACTTTTTCCAATTAATAATCGAAATCATGAAAAGAAAATATTTCGCACGGGGTTCACGGAGCACACGGAGTAGTTTTCAAATGTATCTGAGCTAATCAGGTGGTAAGTGATCGTAGCCGAACCATCACTTTTCACTCTTCACTTTTCACTCTTCACTCTTCACTTCCCTATGCCCTCTGCCCTAT
>DASXWI010000202.1:0-4481 GCA_036503755.1 Saprospiraceae bacterium
CTGGTGAAAGGACGCTTTCAGTTGCTTTCCGTGGAGAGAAAAGCGCTAAGTATTATGTAGATAAATTCGCTGCTGGTGTAAGTAAAGATGGCGCCATGAGCGAGATCAAAGTACAGTTTGCAGATGGACGGGTTCAGAAAACAGAGAAGTTTTTGTTCTTCAATAACTATCCGCAAATCAAGAAGGGATCTTACATCACCGTAGGTCCGAAGGACGTGAAACCTATCGTTACAAAGGAAGAAAAGAAGACAGATTGGGGTAGTGTGCTGAGGGATACAATGTATCAAGCCACAGCTGTCCTGACACTTTTAATCCTTGTGGATGAACTCTCTAACTAGGCAACACTGTTATCCCCACCATGGCAAAGATTAAGGACCTGGATTTAGGTGAATTTCCACTTTTACTTGCTCCCATGGAGGATGTAAGTGATCCACCCTTCCGTTTTCTATGCAAAGAACATGGATGTGATATGTTGTACACTGAATTTATCAGTGTGGAAGGTTTGATCCGCGATGCAGAAAAGAGTATCCAAAAACTTGATATTTATGATTCTGAACGGCCAATTGGTATTCAGATTTTTGGCGCTGAATTAGATTCGATGCTTCAAGCTACAGACATTGTAATTGAAGCAAAACCAGAAGTTCTCGATATCAATTATGGTTGCCCGGTAAAGAAAGTGGTTTGTAAAGAAGCTGGTGCGGGTATTCTTAAAGATATCCCGAAAATGATCAGGCTTACTGAAGCAATTGTTAAGCGATCCCCGATACCTGTCACTGTTAAAACCAGACTTGGATGGGATGAACAATCCCAGCATATTGTTGAGGTGGCAGAGCGGCTTCAGGATATAGGCATCGCAGCGCTTTCCATTCATGCCCGCACACGTTCCCAGATGTATAAAGGTGAAGCTGACTGGACACTGGTGGGGGAGGTTAAAAACAATCCACGTATGCATATTCCCATATTTGGGAATGGAGATATCAATTCCCCGGAGAAAGCAAAGTTGTATAAAGAAAGATATGGTGTTGATGGGATTATGATTGGTAGGGCCAGTATTGGATATCCATGGATATTCCGGGAAATCAAACATTACCTGGAAACAGGTTTGCTTTTACCTGAGCCAACCATTGAGGAGAGGGTGGATGCAGCCCGCCGCCACCTTCAACATTCCATTGCATGGAAAGGAGAGAAAGTTGGAGTAGTAGAAATGAGACGCCATTACACTAATTATTTCAGGTCACTCGATGGCATTAAACATTTCCGTTCCATCCTTGTATCAGAACATGATCCCGCTATTTTATATGATGTACTGGAACAAATCGGACATCATTATGCTTCCGGAGCCATGGCTGAAGTGTAATCGATTTATTGGATTCGGACGAAATCTCTTTTACATTTAAAATCCAAGAAAACGTTTAAACGATATTCAGCCATCAGCCCATGACAATAGAGCTTACATCTCAGGAGAAAATACTTTTTGAAGTGATCCGCGCTGCTGCGGATCACTTAAATCAGGAGGTGTATGTAGTTGGTGGTTTTGTCAGGGATCGGCTGTTAGGAATTCCTTGTAAGGATATAGATTTTGTTACAGTTGGAGACGGTCCGGCAATCGCTGAAGAAGTAAGTCGCAGACTTGGTCCTGATGCTTCTCATCTTTCAGTTTTCAAAACGTTTGGTACGGCCATGATCAGGTATCTTGATCTGGAACTTGAGTTCGTTGGTGCACGCAAAGAATCATACAATACGGATAGCCGGAAACCAAATGTGGAGCAAGGGACGTTACGAGATGACCAGCTTCGAAGAGACTTTACCATAAACGCGCTGGCTGCAAGTTTAAGCGGGCAGGGACTTCTTGAAATCATTGACCCTTTTAATGGTTTACAAGACCTGGAAAACAAACGTATCGTCACACCTCTTGATCCGCATCAGACTTTTTCAGATGATCCATTGCGAATGCTCAGGGCTATTCGATTTGCATCTCAATTAACTTTTAAGATTGATCCTCAAACATTGGCTGCCATTACGTCTATGCGTGATCGTATTTCGATTGTGTCTATGGAACGTATTTCGTATGAACTAAATAAGATCATTCTTTCACCTGTTCCTTCCTCCGGTTTTCTGCTTCTTGAAAAGACAGGATTGTTGAAAATTATTTTTCCTGAGCTTGAAGCGATGAAAGGTGTTGAGCAATATGAAGGCTATGGGCATAAAGACAACTTTTATCACACCTTACAAGTGTTGGATAATATATCTGAATCCACTTCGGATCTCTGGTTAAGGTGGAGTGCTATTTTACACGACATAGCAAAGCCTGCCACCAAAAGGTTTGAGCCTGGTCATGGATGGACATTTCATGGTCATGAAGTAGTAGGAGCAGGAATGACCGCAAGGATTTTCAGGCGTTTGAAATTACCGATGGACGATAAAATGAAGTTTGTCCAGAAAATGGTCAGATTGCATTTAAGGCCAATTGCTTTAGTGCAGGAAGAGATCACAGATTCGGCATTACGCAGGTTGCTTTTTGACGCAGGTGAGGATCTGGAAGACCTGATGACTCTTTGTAAAGCAGATATTACGTCAAAGAATCCAGATAGGGTGGCGCGTTACTTGAAAAATTATGAAATCGTCATTGAAAGGTTGCGTGAAGTAGAGGAAAGGGATCATTTACGCAATTGGCAACCTCCCATTACCGGAGAGATCATTATGGAAACATTTGGTCTCAAACCAGATCGTCTGGTCGGTGAAATAAAGACAGCCATTCGGGAAGCTATCCTGGATGGACGACTTGACAGTGATTACGACAAGGCTTATGCTTTTATGATCGAAGAAGGCAGAAAACACGGACTAGCACCAGTTACCTCCTGAATTGTTAATTTTGGTTTCGCTTCCAACGTCTCCAGGCAGCACATACACACGGGTTAAAGCGTTTATTCATTAATACCCAATGTTGAAGTTCAAGCTTATAATCGGCTTTTTACTGTTGAGCACAACAGCTACACTACTTTGTGCCCAAAGTCAGATGCTTGCGATTAAAGCACAGGCGAAGGACCCTTCCACCTTTTTCATGGAGCTCAGCCTGCAAAGTGGAGTTAACATCATCTACAGTGATAATGTTATCAGTCAGTTGCCGCCAGTCACACTTTTTGTAAAAGGGGTCACCCTGGATGAAGTATTGGTAGAGGTTCTGGAAGGTAGTCATATTGGATTCAAGTATATAGATGCTCAAATCGTATTGTATGCTTTGCCGCCACCTCCAGAACGATATACTATTAGCGGAGTAGTGCTTGATTCTCTTTCAGGGGAGCCGTTAATTTCTGCTTATGTTTTCGATGCCCTCTCCGGCAAAGGCACTTTGACCAATACATACGGATACTATAATCTCAATCTTGAAGCTGGACAGGTTCAACTGATTTCTGGATATCTCGGTTACTCCAGTGAGACCAAATACATTACCCTGAATCGAAATGAAATCATTCATTTAAGATTAGGGCCAAATGGATTATTACAGGAGGTCATTGTCAATGCCGGCTTCAGAAACGGAACAGGTGATGCAATTGTACCTCCTGCCGAACTTATTACCTTGTCTGACCTTGAGAGTAATATTCATCTTGGAGGTTCAAGTGATATATACAGGGCCATGGATTATATGCCTGGCGTCCATACGGGTACGGATGGTATTGGAGGAATTCATGTACGAGGTGGGGGCAATGATCAAAACCTGATCCTTATGGATGGTGTCCCTGTATATCATCCAAATCATCTTCTTGGCATCGTTTCAGTATTTAATTATCAGACACTGCAACAAGCTGCTGTTTACAAAGCAAATTTTCCCAGCCGGTTTAGTGGAAGATTGTCCTCTGTAATGGATGTCAGGTTGAAAGAGGGGAATATTCATGACTGGAGCCTTTCCGGAAATATCGCCACTTCAGAAATCGGGATGATGGCTGAAGGGCCAATCGTAAAAGATAAAGTAGGCCTCCTGATCAGCAGTCGGTTTTTCCTTCCCGGATTATTTATGAGAGATATCACCAAACATTATAAAACCAGGAATCATGTTGGTGGATCTGCTGACCTGGATTATTTTGATTTCAACGGAAAGGTTAACTGGATCATCGGGCAAAAAGATCGTTTGTACCTAAGCATCTACCAGGGTAGTGACCGATTTGCAGATGAAACCATTACAGATAGAGATGATGTAAATCCAGATTCAGGCATCAGGATCGTTTCGCATGAAGAATATAATAAAGCGCTTAACTGGACAAACCGTACCGGAATATTGCGCTGGAATCACATCCTTTCGGATAATGTATTTTCGAACCTGATTATTTCCAGGAGCCAGTTTGAATTACAATCCGTTGACCGAAGTGAATTTGATTTTACATTCCCGGGATCCAATTTTGATCCCTTTTCCGGATTCGATGCCAAGGAATTCAAGTCTGGCATAGAAGATATTACGGTCAAAATTGAGCTTGACATTAGAGCAT
>DASXWI010000203.1:0-2317 GCA_036503755.1 Saprospiraceae bacterium
TATTCCACAGCTAAGAGATCAACAATATCAAGAGAGAGAAGTGCCTGAACATATAGAGCAGCAGACTTTGGATCATGCATCGATGATAATCGATTGATTGGAATGTGTACTCCAGTTGAGTACCAAAAGTTTCTATTAAGATTTCCACTCTTACGTTTGATTAATCCTATTCCGGATAACCATGGCTTTCAAGCCATGAGCCAAAAACGCTCGTCAGGAGACGAGGAGATATCAGGTTCAAGTCAGGGAGATCATGCCGCAGGCTTGATGGCGCAACAGGCGCCACTTAAACCAGCATTTGCATAATAACTGTCTTTCGGAATTTAATCGGTGTAGATTACTTTACGCCAGAATCTGAATCCAGCTCTCGCTTCAAATACGACATTTTTAATATCGGATTCCTGGATGATGAAATCCTGCCCGTTTTCATACTGGTAGCCTGTGTCCTGGTATGGAATATAAATCTGATTACTTAAATCAGGATAGAATCCAACTTCAATGGTGGTGCTGACTAATTCACTGAGTGGAAATTCCCAACCCACTTCAAAGTTGAGCCCATAGGTAAAATTGTTTTCAGATCCTTCCAGTGCCTGGAAAAAAGGATCAAAATCAGTGGAGAGATTGAAATCCCCACGAATACCAAAGCCATAACTTAAAAAATTAGTCCCTACCTCCTTACGTTGTTTTACACCAACACTTGTGGACAGGTTATGGAATTCCATAGAACTTGATGAGCCATCTATTTCATTGCCACTATCATCCACATAGTTTGAAATATTTACAGCGCTTCCTTTGGTATGATATCCCACTCTCAGATAAAGCGCATTTGGACTGATTTCACTTGTAGATTCCATCTGGGCCTGATAATGCATGCGGAAAAACGGATCTTTTTCAAATCCATTCACGGTTTGCGTACTCATCGATGGACCAGCCATAATCGTATAGACCGTGCCTTGCGTATTTGCAACACCTGGTAACATCAGTACTACCAAAGCAAAAAAGGAAAATTCAAATCGAATACTTCTCATTTCCATACCAGTTTTTGTCCGATATAAATTGTATCCACGTTCAGGTTATTCCTTTGTTTCAATTCAGTGACTGAAAGTCCATAAGACCTTGCGATTCCATAAAGCGTATCCCCTTTCACCACTGTGTGCATTTCACCTGCATACTTCGACACGTTATTTTGGACATCCTGTTTCATGGTTGTAGATGCTACCGCGTCGCTTGCATTGTCAACCTTTGGCTGTTTAGCCGGAGGCGTTGTTGCAGGTGTTTTTGGTTTTGTACTACCAGGTACTTCGTAAGGGTTTGCTGTTTTTAGTTCTTTTTTGGTCTTCCCTTTTAAGACTATTTTCTGGCGTGGCAAAGGTACTTCGGTTTTATTCAAACCATTGCGTTTAGCAAGAGATTCTAGTTTGATTCCGTACAGACTTGATACATCAGCGAGATCTTCACCTTCTTTCAGCAAGTGATATTGTTGTTTCCCTTTATAAGTAGATCTTTTGGGTTCAAGGAATATTCTTTCTCCGGATGCCAGGACTTGTTCTTTACTGCGAATACCTTCATTGTACCGCATTAGTTCACGCGCTGACATATTGTTTCGTGCTGCCACCAGGAGAATGTTATCACCTTCAAGTGCAACGGTGTAATTTACCTTATTTACCTGCCGAATAATTTGGTGAACATTGATGGTTGGTTGATTAGCAGAAACCAGTTCATGTTCATACTCATTATCGTAGCGGTACAATTCATATTTCTCAATAATCTGGATCAGGCGATTAGCATATTGAGGATCGGTAGCATAGCCTGCTTTTGAAAGTCCGTGGGCCCAGCCTTTATAGTCTGTTTTCTCAAGGTCAAACAAGCTGCTATATCTTGAAGTTTTACCTGGATCTTTCAGAAAATCTGAGTGAGCGACATAGCTCTCCATAACAGAGCTAAACTCTCTGAAACAGGATTTCGTCAGTTTTCCATTATGGTAGTCGTCATCTTCCTTGTGGAATGTCTTGCCATCCCAATTGCCACCGCATTTAATGCCAAAATGATTGTTGGCTTTGCAGGCTAGTTCACTCTGACCGCAATTGGATTCAAGGATGGCCTGGGCAAGTTTAATACTGGCCGGAATTCCTGACCGGACCATTTCAGCGACCGCGATATCCTGGTATTTGCGGATATACGCGACCTGGTCCTGGGCGGGACTAACCTGCCAGGATATAAATAATACTGTGATTATCAATAATTTATGTCCCATTTTGGGGAATGTTGATCTGAATTACAAATTATAATATTTTATAATATCAAATTTCGAGCCAAA
>DASXWI010000204.1:0-1626 GCA_036503755.1 Saprospiraceae bacterium
ACAAACGTAATTTATGGCACTTCCTTTTTATCGCTAGCCGGTGGATTGCTTGTATTCCTTTTTATTCCTGACGGTCCATTCAGGAAAGTGGGTCAAAAATTAAATCTTGGTCAATTCCTTCAGGGATTCAGGATAAAGAAGTTTCGATCAGCCGCACTCGGGTATTTTGGTCATATGTGGGAGGTGTATACTTTCTGGGCTTTTGTTCCTGTAATGCTTGCAGCCTATAATTCAATTTATCCTGAAGCCAATCTCAATGTGGCTTTATATTCTTTCCTGGTCATTGCTTCCGGAGGACCTGCATGCGTATTAGGAGGGATGCTTTCCCAGCAATTCGGTGCCGGGAAAATAGCTGCGATGTTCCTTGCTCTTTCCTGTTTGTGTTGTTTTCTTTCTCCTTTTTTTTTATTGCATACGTCCTCTATCATTTTTATACTTTTTCTCTTTATATGGGGTATCACGGTTGTCCCTGATTCGCCGTTATTCTCTAGCCTCGTCGCGCAAAGTGCACCCGATATGGTAAGAGGATCATCCATAACCATAGTGACGTGTATTGGATTTTCCATCACCATCCTAAGCATACAGTTGATTAGTATACTTTCCAATTCGATTGCTCCTCAGTATGTGTATATGGTGATGGGGATTGGGCCGGTGCTTGGGCTGATGGCTGTGCTTCGCACTTCCCTATTTCCCCCTTTGCCCCCTAAACGGGGGTATCTGTTTTAATACTGGTTTATTTTAATCAGATACTGTTGCTTTCTTCTCTATGCCCTCTGCTCTATGCTCTATGCCTTTTGCCTATTTTTACAACCGAATATGAGCAAACACATAAAATCCTTCCAATCCTTTACCTGGACAGACTTGGTTCGACCTACACAGGAAGAACTGGAGGCACTCACCAGCGGATACAGCATTGACATCAACTTGCTGGAGGATGTCCTCGAATACGGCCACTTGCCTAAAATTGAGAAACTGAAGGACTTTACCTTTATCATCCTCCGGGCTTATGCGGACACGGGCAAGGAAAATATTACTGCGGTTGGGGGGTTATCTAATAAGATTGCTTTCTTTATTAATGAAAAGGATTTTATCACGGTTCATCGTGCAGAATTTGAATTTCTCAAGAACAGGGCAGGCTATTATGCTTCCAGTGAGTCGCTGATGATCGACCTCATTAATGAAATCCTGATCACCTACGAAAAGCCACTTGAGGTGCAGGCTGACAAAATGGATGAATTTGAACGCGCCATCTTCTTAAAAGGAGGACAGACTATTTCGATTGAATCGCTCTATTACCAGAAGTCACGGGCACGGATTTCTAAAAAGGTATTGCAACTTACGCAGTCGGTACTCAACCAAATCACGGTAAAACCGGAATTGAGTTCATTGTTGCAGGATACACGGGAAACAACCCTAAGTTATGTCTTACAATTTGATGAGGTGATAGAAGATGCCAATACGATTCTCAACTCCTACATGTCCGTTACAGCGCAGAAAAGTAATGATGCTATGAAGTTGCTTACTATTTTTTCAGCCTTCTTTCTGCCTCTTACATTTATTGCAGGTATCTATGGGATGAATTTTGACCACATGCCCGAGTTACACTGGCCTCACGGTTATTACTAT
>DASXWI010000205.1:0-3479 GCA_036503755.1 Saprospiraceae bacterium
TTTCGAGAGTGTGAGGGCAACTACCAGGATACCAAAGCCAAGTACGATTTCAAACCTGATGATTGAAAACTTCCGCATTGAACCTTCTACCAAGAATGAATTTCAGAATATTGTGCGGTACACAGTTGTCTTTGATATCAATCATTTTGAATCCAATCAATATTATCACCTGGTTTTTTACAACCAATATAATAATTTGGCTAACCACCTTTTTTTAATTGACCCAGAACTATCTGATGATCAACCCTTTCTAAAGCATTATAATTTTGGAATCCTTATAGACAAGGATGATCTCGTGACAGGGGAGTCCCTGTCCTTTGATTTTGTAGACTGGGTAGTTGCAGAACGTGGCCTGAATAAAGTTTATGTAGAGCTCCGTACGATCACCCAGGAATATTATAAATACCACAGTACCTTGGCGAGACAACTCATTGTACGCCAGGACCCTTTTGCTGAACCAGTCACCATATTTAACAATATTGAAGGTGGTTTTGGCAACTTCTCCGGGTTCTCTCCCGATGTTATTTCTTCCAATTTGCCCGAGTAACGATTTTTATTTGGTCTGCCATGGGGGTGGACGAATGTTATAGTGTCTTATAGCTGACAGATTAATTTATCCTTATGCTTAAGACTTCTACAAACGCTATGAAACTCGAAATTCTGGACAGCATTCCCTTTTTCAGTGTTCTGGACAAGGAAGAAATGGAAACACTGACCCGACATATGGAGGTGCAACACGTTTCCAAACATGCCTTGGTTTATGCCGAAGGTGAAGCCGCAGATTATTTTTATATCCTTTCAGAAGGTAGTATCAAGATCGGTTCTCACCATGAGGATGGCCGGGAAGTGATCAAGCAGGTCCTTCATCCAAGGATGGTTTTCGGCGAATTTGCTTTGATCTCTCAACATGAGGTTCACCGCAATTTTGCAATGGCCCTATCATCATCAACGACATACTATAGGATACGGGTAGATATATTCCGCCAGTTTATGGACAAGAATCCTCGCCTCGCTATGAGTGTTGTGGCTTTGATTGGCCTCAAACTGAGACAAACAGAGAGTCAACTTGAATCCCTGATTTTCAAGGATGCAAGAAGCAGAATCATTGATTTTATCATTCAGAATGCACAACAATCCGGTCGCCAGGTGGGACTGGAAACACTCCTTAAGCATTCCCTCACGCAACAGGACATTGCAAATTTTACAGGCACGAGCAGACAAACAGTCACAGCGGTGTTGAATGATCTTCGTAAAACAAACAAGATCTATTTTACCAGGAGCAGTATCTTGATCAGGGATATAGCTGCCCTCGCGTAGTGGTTTAGACACATGAAATTGTAAAGGTTTGGTTATAATCGCCGGACAAAGTCAGCAAGACTTTTCCGGCTTTTTTTTGCCTTGTTCCCAAAAAAATAATCATAAAGATTACGGCTTCCGGGATTACCTTAGGGGTGAAAAAAAAATCTTTAGTGAATATCAAATAAAAGTCTTTTGTTTGTCACTAATATTTTAACATCTTTCGCCCGCAAAACGGAGCAAACAGACACACTCAAGCATGGCCAACAAACCACGTATCGTCAAGGACTATGAAAAGCTGGACGCTGAAATCCAGGAGCAGATCAAGCTCATGTATCCGTATGGTTTCGCGAAGCACCTTATCCAATACAAAAATGCCGAAGGCAAATTTGTATCCGCACTTCCTTTTGAAACAGATGATCGCTATTACCTGGTCCGCATGACCTTGATCGAAGCCCGCCAGATCATCGAAGATGATGATGATTATGACGAAAGTGGCGAACTCAAGGAAAGCGTGAAAGAGGAGTATGAAGAAAAATATGGAGACATGGATTATCTGACGATCACCGATGGTGAAGCTGAGAGTGATGATTCAGCCGATGATGATGCCGGTGACGAAGAGGAATAGTCCTTACCCTGTCTTCTTTTTTCAATCTACTATTATTCAAAGTCAAGAAGTCCTTTTTCTTCTCAAATCTTCTTTTGATAACACCCCAGTGTTCATCAACACTAAATTATTTTAGTTAAAATTGAAAATTTAGTTGCATAACGTATAAATACGTTATATATTTGGTTAGGTTAAATCAAAACCCGACCTCATATGAAAAGCTTGACAAAAGCAGAAGAGGAGATCATGAAGGACATCTGGGCCCTTGGCCGATGTACAGTCTCCGATATCATCGACAGGATGGAGGATCCGAAACCTCCACATTCATCCATATCTTCCATCGTACGTATCCTGGAACGCAAAGGCTTTGTAGATCATAAAGCCTATGGAAGGACGTACGAGTATTTTCCGTTGATTTCGAAAGAGGAGTACAGCAAGGGTAGCTTATTATCCCTCATCCAGGAGTATTTCAATGGTTCCACACCACAACTTGTATCCTTTCTTGTAGCGAAGGAGGAAACGTCTATTGAGGAATTGCAGGAATTGATCAAAGAACTAAAGAAGAAATCATGAGCCTGATCCTCTACCTCGTCCAGGTGACATGTTGCCTGGCTTTCTTCTATGCGTTTTATCATTTCATGTTACGCAAGGAGACCTTATTCGAAACGAACCGATTCTACCTGGTGATCACGCTTGCTTCGAGTATTATCCTTCCACTGATCAAAATCTATATTGACTCACAATCATCAGATTCTGCTGTAGGGATAGCACCCTACGTATACGTCGGCTCTTATGTCGATGCTATTTCAACAGATTTTGCAGTCGCTAAATCCGAACCTTTCCCTTGGGATCGATTGATCATAGGAATTTATGCACTTGGTATAGCTGTGATGGCCATTCGTCTGCTCAATGCGGTAAAAGAAATTCAATGGATCAGACAACATGGGATGAAAACTATGGTGGATGGCCAATGGTGCATCCTGTCTGACCAGGTGAAGAGTCCATTTTCTTTTTTCAACACCATTTATTTTCCAAAACAACACCAGTTTGAAGAAACGGAACTCAAAGAAATTGTAGCTCACGAGTTGGCGCACGTAAGAGGCAAGCATACACTGGATGTACTTTTTATGGAATCTGCTTGTATCCTGCTATGGCCAAGTCCCTTGATTTATTTCTACCGAAAAGCACTGAAGGATGTACATGAGTTTGTAGCCGATGCTGCCGTGATCAAGGATACACCATGGGAAAATTATGCCCGGTTATTGATCGGTCAGCAACAGGGACAATTGCAGAATATCCTCTCCAATCAATTGATGTATTCACAACTCAAAAAACGGTTACTCATGATGAACAAAGAGCGTTCCGGTGCCATGGCGGGATTAAAATACCTTGGGTTCATTCCTGTATTGCTGATCACCCTGGTACTTTTTTCATTCAGGGAGAAGATTGTTTCTACAGAAGATTCGAATCTGGTTTCCACTGAATCTCAGTCGGAGAGGATTATACACCTTAATGTTGAAGCGGATGGGAAAATCTATTTCAAATTGACAGAGATTCCGAAAGAAGAGTTGGAATC
>DASXWI010000206.1:0-3275 GCA_036503755.1 Saprospiraceae bacterium
TTTCGTACCGGAAGAATTATTGGCCACCATTCCGCCAATCGTGGCCCTGCTACTTGTTGCGGGATCCGGGGCGAATTCAAGTCCTTTTGATTTTAAAAAATGATTTAATTGGTGCCTGATCACTCCTGGTTGAACCACTACTGTCTTTTCATCAAGAAGCAGAATGGAATTCATGTACTTTGAAAAATCGATAACGATGGCTTCGGCTACCGTCTGTCCCGCAAGGCTGGTGCCTCCTCCTCTTGCTAAAATCGGTACGTTATAGTCACGTGCAATTTTTACACAGGTGACAACATCTTTTTCATCACGGGGACAGACCACAGCCACAGGCATAATCTGGTATATGCTCGCATCTGTTGCATACATACCCAGGACCATCGGATCGAGATAAACATCACCTTGTATATCTCTCTTTAATGCTTCAGCATAACCGGAACCTTTTAAGGTCATGGCATCACACGTTTGGCCTTAATCTCTTCAAAGAAAATATCATCATTGGGTACATCAAAAAGTAAACCTGATGGCTTTCCATTATTGTCTGCAGTAATCTGAACAGTACCAAACTCAAACCATGCTTGCTCTTCAATCCATTCCATTTGGTAAGTATCATTATGCCAGTGGGTAAGCTTTGCTTTCAACTTTGGTGCAATTAAAAAATCAATCGTTAGTTGTCCTTTATCTTCAGCTATGCGTATTTCTCCATACATCGGGCAACGATACAAGCCTGAGATCGTTTTGGCATTCATCGTAGGTTGTGTACCAGTGAGGCGAGCGTCCGTTCTTTCTTTAATTCGTGAAAACCTGTTATCCCAATGTGCCTTATCCTGGTTGAGGCCTCTTGTCTTCCAGTCTTTCTGTGGTAGTCCAAGTAGTTTATCAATGATCTCGTAACACAACATCGTTCCGATCGCATCCATGTTGTTCGTCAAAACAACAACACCGATTTTTTCGGTAGGCAACAGTGTGACAGCTGAATACATTCCATCATATCCCCCGGTATGAGACACCATAAGTCGACCATTATATTCTGTTGTTCCCCAGCCTAAACCATATCCATTGAAATTTCTCCCACCGTATAGTTCTCTTGTCCGGTCTCCGACAGGATAATTGACATGTGGGGTCCACATGGTGATCTGTTCCATTTTAGTAAAAAGCGTGTCCGTCCCAATTATGCCACTATTCAATTGAAAGCGCAGCCACTTGATCATGTCATCAGACGAAGAAATAATTCCACCTGCTGCACCCATATTATCCCAATTGACCCAATCAATGGGATTATTTTTTTCTCCTTCAGGTTTGTGCGGTGTAGCTACATTCGATGTCGATGGGATGTCATCAGTAGAAGTTATGGTGCGCATCATGCCAAGTGGTTTGAAAAAAGTTTCCTCCACATATTCCGCCCAGCTTTTTCCGGTGACTGAGCGAATGACTTCTCCGGCAGCGAGATACATAACATTGCTATAACCAAACCCGTTTCGAAATTCAAAATCAGCAGGCAAGTTAGATGCTCGTTTAACAACTTCCTCTGCAGTATAATTACTTCTGTACCAAATCACATCACCACTAAATGTACCTAGACCAGACCGATGACATAATAAATCCCGGATAGTCATCATTTCGGAAACGCATGGATCGTACAATTCAAAGTAAGGCAGATATTTTTGAACACGATCATCCCAATTGATTTTTCCTTCATGCACCAAAGTTGCCATGGAAGCGGAAATGAAAGCCTTTGTGTTTGAGGCTATGGAATAGAGTGTATGTTCATCTGCTTTCTGAGATTTTCCTTCTTCCAACACCCCGAAGCCATCTGAAAAAATGATTTCTCCTTCGTTGATAATCCCAACTGATAGCCCTGGGACATTATATGTTTCTCGCCATGATTCTATTAGACCTTTCCAATCTGTTTCTTGCGATTGGAGCATTTGTACATGTGCTCCTACAAAAAGAAAAAATGCAATGATTAACTTGATTCTTCTATTCATCCGATATTCATTATCCTAAGTAATACTTTCTCGCAGAGGCGCAGTTTTGAAAACCTATTGGCCATTGATCCATTCATCCCTTGATCCATTGATCCTTGCACTCTGCTTTTTTCTTCTTTGCCGCGAATTTTCGCGAATTTACACGAATTTGTTTCCTACTAATTTCTATGCTCCTTGCTCCTTGCTCAATCTAATCCCAGAAGTTTTCTATTTGCTTTCTGCCCGTATATGCCGCCGGCAAAATCATCAAACGGACGGCTTGTCACTTTGATCATATGGTTGCGGATAAAAGGAGCTCCTTCTGCAGCACCTTGTTCACTATCCTTTATGCAGCATTCCCATTCGAGTACTGCCCATCCATCAAAACCATATTGAGCAAACTTGCTGAAGATGGCGGTGAAATCAACATCTCCATCACCAGGGCTACGGAATCTTCCGGCACGGTCGATCCAATCCTGGTAACCGCCATAAACTCCGCTGGTGCCATCCGGATTAAACTCTGCATCTTTTACATGAAAGGCTTTGATCCTGTCTTCATACAAATCAATAAACTGCAGATAATCCATTTGCTGTAAAACGAAATGACTTGGATCGTAATTTATGCAAAGCCGCGGATGCTCATTGCACAAATCGAGGAATCGATCAAAACTCGCACCATCATGAAGATCTTCTCCAGGGTGAAGTTCAAATGCAAGGTCGATTCCATGTTCATCAAAATAATCCAGTATCGGCAACCAACGATGAGCCAATTCACCAAATGCTTCCTCGATGAGGCCGGCAGGGCGCTGAGGCCATGGATAGACATAAGGCCACGCTAAGGAGCCGGAAAATGTGACCTGGGTAGTCAGACCTAAATGAGCACTTGCCCTTGCTGCCATTTTCATTTGATCAATCGCCCACTCTGTACGTGCATTTGCATTTCCTCTAACGGCGGACGGCGCAAATAAATCATAAATCACATTATACGCTGGGTGTACCGCCACAAGCTGACCTTGTATATGTGTTGATAGTTCTGAAACCTGCAAACCGTCTTCCTTGATTTTACCTAACCATTCATCACAATAAGTTTTGCTCTCCGCAGCCACCGGTAAGTCGATTAGTCGCTTATCCAGGGTAGGAATCTGAATAGCTTCATATCCAAGGCTAGCCGCCCAGTGACATAGCCCTTTCAGGGAGTTAAATGGTGCTTCATCCGTGATGAATTGCGCCAGGAAAATGGCCGGACCTTTCATTGGTTATTTGTTTACTTTTCGGTGGAACAAGATACCCCATTCATAGGAGTATTGAAAG
>DASXWI010000207.1:0-3766 GCA_036503755.1 Saprospiraceae bacterium
TGTCATCCGTAAATTTATTCAGGAGCCTGACAGTAAAGTTATTTGCAGAAAAATCTGAACCATTGTGTATGACTGCATAAACCGTAAACGATTCTCCAGGGTCAGGATTAATTTCACTGAAGGAAATATCATTAGCATAAACATATACGTCCGGGCTTACAAGAATATCAGGCACTTCATACACTGAGGATTGACCGCTGCAACCATCTTCAGTGATGGCAACAAAGGATGCTTCCCAGTTTATTCCAGCTTCAAGTCCGATTGCGTTGTAATAATATACTTTACCATCGACGACATTGAGATCAGATGGGTCTGCAGGCTGCATCAAGTGTGAACGATCATTTGGATCTGTGAACAATCCGTTTCCTTCAAAATCTAGTTGCAATTTCGGAAATGCACTGATCGGCATATCTCCATCAGCATCAACATAAGTAACTTCAAAATGATATTGGGTATAAGGAGATCCAGCAGTTGGATACACGACATTTTCTTCAAAACCAATGCTACCAGTATATTCAAAATATGGTGCATGATCTTGAACTTCTACCACTACGGATGCACTATCAGAACAAGACATTGAAGATGAAACCGTAACTGCATATACTGTAGTTACTGTCGGACTTACCTCGATTGAACTCGTCGTTTCACCCGTTGACCACAAATACGATGTACCTCCTGATGCGGTCAGTACTTCACTATTTCCCTGGCAGGCGATGGAAGGAGCTGCAGGAGCAATAGCGGCTTCGATATCTGTCACATTACATCCGCATAATCCGGGTTCGGATTTATTTGCATCAAAAGGACAACCATCTTCTGCATCTATTACTCCATCATTGTCATCGTCTGGATCACAGCTATCTCCGATCAAATCCGTATCAAAATCTTCCTGGCCCGGATTGGCTATATCAGGACAGTTGTCAGAATTATTGTTGACAAAACCAGGAGGCATATCACATGTCTGAAGGCTATCCAAGGGATTGCCAAAACCATCATTATCGACATCAGCAAACCATGTAGTAGATGTGCAAGTCGTAAATTGTTCTTCTTCACAAGCCAAAGCTTCTCCTGCTTCATTGTAAGGAATCACCGTTACATAGATGGTAGTGCCATCCGGTAGGTCAGTTGGAAAATCAAAAGTTGTGGATGGACCTGCATCTACGTGATCAAGGATGTCAATACCTCCAGAACTTGTTCCTGCATTAATATAATATCCGTCTGCTTCAGTTACGGGTTCCCAGGAAATATTGGTTTCAATGGGCACATTGCTACCAGTACCACCATTCAGGATTGTACTATTCAGTCTGCAACCGGCATTATAGAAAGTTGTCACCGGATAAATCGGACCCGTATAGTTGTTTTCAATGATTCCATACTTGTTCCCCCCATTAGCCCCGGTAACTGCAAAAGTGATTTCTCCACCAACGCGAGTAATCGTAAAGATTACAGTATTGCCAATGGTAGCATTAACATCGGGTTGATTTACCCAAGGTGCATTATAATCGTAAATAATATACCCCTGGTCAAAATAAAGTAATCGACCATTAGAACCTAAGGATAATATGTTCGCAGGATTAGGATCGATCTTGGCATAACCAAACATGCAATCACCATTACCGACGCCCACGGCTGAAAAAATCTGAACTGTATAAGCTAAAGTAAAATCTCCTTCTATGGCCACCGACTCAGATCCTGTAGCCCAATTCACTGGTCCGGTTCTTTCCAATCCTGCCTGGGTTCCATAATCAGGAAGATTGGATGGAACTGATTTTGACCATACGATGTCACCAGAAGATGGTGCAGGAACAGTTAGGAATGTACATCCAGGTAAACAAACATCTCCCTCATCAACATTTCCATCGCAATTATCATCAACACCATTACAAATTTCTGTAGCTAATGGATTTATAGTAGCATTATCATCATCACAATCACCAGCATCGGCAATATAACCTGAAGGTTGCTGGCAATTTTCAATACTGTCTAAGGAATCACCAAAGCCATCACCATCCACATCGGCATACCAGGTGGTGGGTGTGCAGGGTTGTTCAAAGGCACCCATATCGATCATATCATCCTCTATTCGGGGATTACCATCGAAATCAAATGGATGCGTGTTGAAACTATTATTACCGGCATTGATGGCCGATGAGCTGGTCTGTAGGTGGAGATCTCCTATAACTGTGGGGGCCGTTGCCGGATTTACATTCAGGATAAAGAGCGGATCGCTGGCTATATTATTTCCTCCATCGACACCAATAGTACTTTGCCATCCACCACCGCTGCCGCCACTGTTAGCTACAAGGCTATATGATGCATTTGTGGTAGCTGTGCTATTGAAGATTGATGCAGAAGTAGATGTAGTGGATGATCCTGCCTGATTGTTCCATATGATCGAATTCTTGACATTGGCGATAGCATTTTGTTCATTATAAATAGCACCCCCTTCTAATGTGGCTCGATTTCCGGAGAAGGTGCAGTTGATGATATTGGCCGTTGTATTGAGCGAATTGTAGATGGCTCCCCCATGACGTGTCGCCCTGTTTCCGGAGAAGAGACAATTGTAAAAATTGACTGTAGAATTCCAGCTATGCACTGCACCTGCGCTACCATTTCCAACACCGGCTTCGTTTCCTATAAAACTGCAATCAATAAAAGTCACTGTGCAGGCCGTATTACCAACTGCTGCAGTTTCAATTCCACCCATATTATCAATAAAATGACAACGCGTGATGACTGCTGGGGATGCTTGATTATTCACCCCACCTATGACAACTGTGCCATGGTTGTTTTCAAATGTACAATCGGTTAAGGTACTGTTTCCACCTAGGCTGTAGTATGAAGCACCATCAGCCGCCAGGTTCAAGGTGAAATAAATATGCTGGAATTTAGCAGCTCCATTTTCTTTATAGACTGCACCACCCCGATTGAGCGGCACCACACTGCCATTGGCATTCCCTGCTGTAATCGTAAAGCCATCAAGCAATGCAGTGTTATTTGTATTGGAAGCAAGGACGACATGATAAGCATCTCCAGTTGTAGATGGCATGTTATCAATGTTTCCACTAAGGATAGTTTCATTAGCCTCCCAATCTCTTTCGGACAGCGTAGTTTCTGTTCCATCAAATCCTCCATATACCGACTTTCCGCTACATAGTTGGAAAGTACTATTTCGATTGTTGTTAGTCTGTCCATTTCCTTCGTCAGGATAGTAGGTTCCTGCTGCAACCCAAACTTGTGTTATCCCTGTACATGTGCAAGCTATAAAAAGTGCATCCTGCAGTTTGGTATAGGCGTTGGCCCAACTTGTTCCATTGTTAAGACCTGAAGCACTTGCATTGACATATACAATAGAACCACCTGGGCATGCACTCTGACCCTGGTACTCATATGGCCCCATATCAATGATCCCACCAACACTATATTCAAATACACGTGGATTGTTGGCAAGATCAAGATCGTTTTGAGGATCACCAACTACATCATAGGCAGCATTACTACCTAAATTGAGTGGTGACAAACCAGTAAGCTGTAGATTTCCTGATGCGGTAGGCGCAGTTGTTGGATTCACAGGCAGTACAAATTGAGGATTCAGATCAACATTATTTCCACCATTTGTTCCGATAGTGGCATTCCAGCTTCCACTGCCACCACTATTGGCTACGAGGCAATAGGAGAAATTTGCAGTTGCATTGTCTCTGAAGATAGAAGCCGATGTTGATGTTGTCGATCCGGCGGCCTGGTTGTTATGGATGATTGTGTTGATCAA
>DASXWI010000208.1:0-15704 GCA_036503755.1 Saprospiraceae bacterium
GGGACTTTTCCGGAAATGAAAGCAAAATTAACGATGCTGGCAATATCAGATCAAAAGGCTTCGTTTTTGAACTTGTTTACTATTTAAAACCGCAGAATGACTCAGAATTACTTGACCTTAAATCTAATCTGAAATGAATACAAGTCGTGAAAAAACAAGTAATGTAATGGGTATCACCGTGTCTGTCTTACTTCACGGAATATTTTTAGCAGGATGTCTTGCCCTCGATGCCGCAAGCCTTTCTTCTACACCTCCTTCTGACCAGGAAACCACAGAGATCCACCATGTGGAAGACCAGACGCACATCGGGAAAGTTAAAAGCTAACGTGTGATTTAGAATAGCCCGTGTATCTGGCTATCTACAAGGTGGATAATCCGGCCCATGTCTTCAGGGCTTTTTTCAAAATCCAAATCATCTGCATTGATCACTAGCAGTGGTCCTTCCCTGTAGTTTTCAACCCATTCATCATACTTTTGGTTAAGCCTTTTAAGATAATCAAGGCTCATACTACCTTCATAACTACGACCACGGTTATGGATGTGTTTGACCAGTGTAGGGATACTCGCTTGCAGGTAAATCAATAAGTCCGGTGGTGAGATCTGGGCACTCATGTTTTTAAACAGCGTGAAATAATTTTCGAAATCTCTTCTTGCCATAAGACCCATCTCATGTAGGTTTGGGGCGAAAATATAGGCGTCTTCAAAAATCGTCCTGTCCTGGATAACGGTTTTATCACCATTCCTTATCTGTAATATTTGTTGATACCGGCTGTTGAGAAAGTAGATTTGAAGGTTAAAGGACCACCGGTGCATATCATCGTAGAAATCGCTGAGATAGGGATTGTTCGTGGTGTCTTCGTAATGAACATCCCAACCAAAATGCTTTGCCAGGCGAGTGGAAAGAGAAGTCTTTCCGGCACCAATATTTCCGGCTACCGCAATATGCTTGATGGACGATTTTGATTTTTGCATCTATTTGGATATACTAAACAGGGGTATAAGGTCGTAAAATAAAAACCTTCGGCGATTGAAAACCCTGAATCATCCAAATAAATCTTTCCCCGTGGGCTAAAAGCCATATTTTTGAAGCCATGCAAGAGATCAGACCCATTATTTCCGTAAAGGAACTCTCCAGGACATATGTTATGGGAACAGAAATGGTACACGCACTAAGGTCCGTTTCCCTGGAAATCAGTAAAAATGAATATGTCGCCCTCATGGGTCCATCAGGATCTGGCAAAAGTACATTGATGAATATCCTGGGATGCCTTGATACCCCATCATCTGGTGAATATTACCTGAATGACCAATTGGTGAGTGACATGAGGGATGGTGAACTTGCAGCTATCCGTAATAAAGAGATAGGGTTTGTGTTTCAGACATTTAACTTGTTGCCCAGGCTTTCAGCACTTGACAATGTTGCACTACCGCTTGTATATGCAGGTATGGGACGTTCTAAAAGGGAAGAAGTTGCTGAGCATGTACTTGAGCAGGTTGGATTGAGTGACAGGATGTACCATAAACCAAACGAACTTTCCGGTGGTCAGCGTCAAAGAGTAGCCATTGCCCGTGCATTAGTAAACAATCCTTCTATCATCCTGGCTGATGAGCCAACTGGTAACCTTGATACCAAGACATCTCTTGAGATCATGGATATCTTCGGGAAACTACATGCACTCGGCAATACAATTATCCTTGTGACACATGAACCTGACATCGCCTTATACGCTCACCGCGTAGTAAAGCTCAGGGACGGATATGTAGAATCTGATGCAGCGAATGCGTATTACATTACTGCAGCCTCTCAGGCACAAGGTGTGCCGAGGTAATTTCCATTCATCATGGCAAATAAAATCTATACAAAGACAGGTGATGATGGTACCACGGGTTTGTTTGGTGGAGCCAGGTTGCCAAAAGACAATATTAGGATTGAAGCCTATGGTACTGTCGATGAATTGAATGCTGTGATTGGTTGGCTTATGTCCACTTTTAAAGATCAAGACACAAATCACCTTCTCCAAACAATCCAATCAAGGCTATTTACCGTTGGATCAAATCTAGCGAGCCAACCTGGGAAGAATATGATCACTCCAGATCTTTTGGGTGAGGATGTAGCGTTGATCGAACAAGCCATAGACAGGATGCAAGATACCTTGCCTCCTTTAAAACACTTTATCATGCCTGGAGGAAGTTCTTCAGTCAGCGCTGCTCATCTTGCCAGAACAGTATGCCGAAGAGCAGAAAGACGCTGTGTGACCTTAGGTCAAACCTCCGAAGTAGATCCTATTATTTTACTGTATCTCAACAGGCTTTCAGATTTCTTTTTTGTCCTGGCCAGATGGCTTGGAGCAAAGGAAGGAGTAGAGGAGATCAAATGGATACCGAGGATAAAGTGAAGAGTGAAGAGTGAAGAGTGAAGAGTGAAAAGTGAAAAGTGAAAAGTGAAAAGTGAAAAAGACAATGGAACGTGAGGTTCCATTAAAAAGCCTGAAAGGGTTACATCTCACAGCGATGGGTGAAGCCCATCGAAAAAAGAGAAATGATGGCTTGGCTACGCTCACCAACCGGAGATTCCAAATGAAAAATGAAGAATGAAGAATGAAATGTCTACTCACGACTCACGACTGACGCCTAACAATTCACCGCTCATCGCTCACTGCTCACTGCTCACTGCTCACTGCTCACTGCTCACGCCAAGTGGCGCTTTGGTTTCAGCATGAAGACATGAAGTGCTACACCGAAGAGGATAACACTGAAGAATAGATCACCAAAGACCTGGTTGATCAGGAAAGGAAGACCGGCTGCATAACAAGCGAGTAAGCCTCCGAAATTAACCGGATATGCTCCGGTTGAGGCCCATACCCCAAAATTGGAAAGAAGGAAAAAGATCAGGGAAGACCCGAGGGCTCCAAAGATCACCTTTGAGATATCCACACCGTTGCGGAAGAGGGTATATCCAAAAATCACAATAATCCCAAAAGCCGCATAGCTCCAAAGGGCACCTCTGTATAGGAATATAAAATGCTTGTAATCGTCAGGGTAAATGTTAGCGTAAATGATATTATTGAGGATCATATCGCTGAATAACATGACGAGGAATGGAATCACAATGGCGATACTCCTTCGGGAGGTAAAAGCTGCTCCAAACAGGGAAATGGCTCCGATAGCCGTAAAGTTTGGATAATGAGGAATCAATCGGCTTCCTATACCAATAACTAATAAGGAAATGATGATCGCTCTCGATTGATTCATAAGCTTCAAAAGTAAAAATATTCTTTAATCTAAATCCTCCTGATAAATACTATTTAAATCCAATTTAACAGTCTGTTTGTATAAATACGCGTCCCTCAGCGGTTTGGATTCTTTTAACCCTTAAAATGTTTATTACTTTTCGAAATTAATCATGATTTCTATGCTCTTTCATTGTAATAAAAGGGTTTGTCTGCTTTACGGCCTTCTTTTTACCTTTTTTGTACCGTTGCAGGCAAAAAAGGACAAAAGCTACTGGCAGCAGGAAATCAGTTACAAAATGGAAGTCCTCCTGGATGTCAATACCAACAGGCTAATTGGCCAACAGGTTGTCAAATACAGGAATAACTCCCCTGAAAGTCTCCAGAAGGTCTTTTTTCATCTCTATTTTAATGCCTTTCAACCCGGGAGCTCCATGGATATCAGGTCAATCCATATGCCCGATATGGATCCAAGGATTGGAGAGAAAATCAGCAATCTACAACCAGAGGACATTGGGCACTACCGAATCCTTAAGTTGACCCAGAATGGCGCTGATGTGAACTATATCATCGAAGGCACAATCCTTGAAGTTAGTTTAAACCAACCAATCAAGCCAGGACAGTCCGCTAAATTCCAGATGGAGTTTGAATCCCAGGTACCAATCCAGGTAAGGCGAAGTGGAAGAGACAATGTGGAAGGGATCCGGTATTCCATGTCTCAATGGTACCCTAAAATGTGTGAGTATGATGCTCAAGGTTGGCATGCAGATCCATACATCGCCAGGGAGTTCTACGGCGTATGGGGTGATTTTGATGTCCAGATAACCCTCAATGCCGGGTATACGGTTGGTGCTTCAGGAGTGCTGGTGAATAGTAATGAAGTTGGGCACGGTTATTCTTCAACTGAAACAAGAACCACTGGTTTGCTAACCTGGCATTTTGTGGCTAAAAAAGTCCACGACTTTGTTTGGGCAGCAGATCCTGATTACAAACATGAACAACATAAATGTGCGGATGGTGTAGTGTTGCATTCCTTTTATCAACCCAATGAAACGTATTCAGAAAACTGGGAGGGACTTTTACCAATCATGGAGGAAGCCTTTACATACATCAATGCTAATTTTGGCCAATATCCTTATCCTGTATATTCGTTTATTCAAGGAGGTGATGCTGGCATGGAATATCCTATGGCTACTCTCATTACCGGCAATCGCTCCCTCACAAGTCTAGTTGGTGTGTCTGTCCACGAACTCTTGCATAGCTGGTTCCAGATGATATTAGGATTCAATGAGAGTTATTTCTATTGGATGGACGAAGGATTTACCAACTACGCTGCTGAAAGAGTCATGGGCCATCTTAGGGTGAAAAAATTAATTCCTGGACAACTAAGTCCGAATCCGTATGAAAGCTTTTATACAGGGTATAAAAATATTGTTGAAGCAGGTATTGAAGAACCTTTATGTACGCACGCTGACCATTTTGAATCAAACACGGCTTATAGTACAGCTGCCTATATTAAAGGGGCAATATTCCTTCACCAGATGGAGTACATAGTAGGTGAAAAAGTTTTCGATAGCGGGTTGTTGGCATTTTTCGATAAATGGAAATTCAAACATCCGGATGACAATGCTTTTATAAGGTCTATGGAGCTAGCGTCAGGTCTTGAATTAGACTGGTACAAAGATTACATGGTATACACTACAAAAACAATTGACTATACAATTGATACGGTTTCTGCTTATGAACAAAGTACAACTGTCTATCTTGAACGATATGGTTTCATGCCAATGCCGGTCGACGTAGTGGTTAAGCTCAAGGATGGCAAAAGTTTGTATTATACCATTCCATTGGATATCATGCGTGGTGCGAAAACAGCTGCTGCACCGGACGGCACACCTTACCAGGTAATGCCTGATTGGGCATGGGTCAATCCTGGATATGAACTTAAAGTGCTTTTTCCAATGGAGAGCATAAAGAGTATTACTATTGATCCATCGCTCAGACTTGCTGATCTGAATATGGATAATAACAAGTGGCCATTGCCAAAATCCTAATTCAAGAGAAACCATTCTATCTTCTGAAATTTACTTACGGCTCATGAAATATTTAAATCTCATCCTGCTTTTGCAACTTATCACAGTAGTGTGCATTGGTCAAACTATTAATGAAAAGATACTGGAAGGAATTTCGATCAGGAATGTAGGACCGGCTGGAATGAGTGGTAGAATTACAGCTATCGATGTAGTGATTTCAGATCCGGATCACATTTACATAGGCTCAGCATCCGGAGGCGTATGGGAATCAACAGATGGAGGGATTGATTGGAAACCCATTTTTGATGAGCAACCTACATTAGCCATTGGTGCAATCAAAATCAATCAACAAAATCCGAGCGAAATCTGGGTAGGCACCGGAGAGGGGAATCCAAGGAATTCACAGAATAGTGGTAAGGGAATTTTCCGAACACTTGATGGAGGAAAGACGTGGAAGTCGATGGGATTGGCAGAGACAAAAGTGATCCATCGCATTTTGATTGACACACATAATCCTGCTACAATTTATGTTGGCGCTGGTGGCTCACCATGGGGTCCATCCCAAGATCGAGGTGTTTTCAAAACCACCGATAGTGGCAAGACCTGGAACAAAGTCCTTTTTTCAAATGATAAATCCGGAATTGCAGACATGATCATGGATCCTAATAATCCACGAAAGATCATCGCTGCGCTGTATGAGCATATGCGAACTCCCTGGGACTTTGTTAGTGGTGGAGAAGGCTCAGGACTCTATATAACTTATGATGGGGGTGATAATTGGAAAAAAATAACAGATAAAGAGGGAATTCCAAAGGGTCACCTCGGAAGAACCGGCCTTGCTATCTCTGCATCTAAACCAAACATAATTTATGCGCTTATCGAAGCAAAAGAAAACGGTCTTTATAAAAGTACTGATGGTGGTGAAAACTGGACCCTTGTATCCACAAAGAACATAGGCAATCGCCCCTTTTACTATCACGAACTTTATGTAGATCCGAAAAATGAGAACAGGTTGTGGAATTTGTATTCATACGTTTCCAAAAGTGAAGACGGGGGAAAAACGTTTGAGACCATTCTTGATTATGGTAAAGGAGTTCACCCGGATCACCATGCATTCTGGATTCATCCCGATGATCCGGATTACATGCTCGATGGTAATGATGGAGGTTTAAATATATCGAGGGATGGTGGCCGTAATTGGTATTTCTGCAGTAACATTCCGGTGGGTCAATTTTATCACATTAATGTAGACAATGAGTATCCATATAATCTGTATGGTGGAATGCAGGATAATGGTTCATGGGTTGGTCCTGCGTACGTGCTTAAAGCAGGAGGCATAAGAAACCAGGATTGGCGTGAATTGTATTTCGGTGATGGATTTGATGTTCTTCCGAAGCTAACTGATACACGATACGGATGGGCGATGAGCCAGGGAGGTAACCTGGCGTATTATGATAAAGAAACGGGTTATAATGTATATGTGAAGCCTGTTCATCCAGAGGGAGTGAAATTGCGTTATAACTGGAATGCTGGATTAGCTTCAATTCCTGGCGAACCATGTGGAATATATTATGGCAGTCAGTTTGTCCATAAGAGTCTTGATTGCGGAAGATCCTGGGAGATTATCTCGCCTGATTTAACTACAAATGACACAACAAAACAAAAACAACATCTTTCCGGAGGACTTACAATTGATGCCACGAATGCAGAGAATCATACTACAATCCTGGCGATTTCACCAAGTCCACTTGATCCTAAAGTTTTGTGGGTAGGAACAGATGATGGAAATGTTCAACTCACACGCGATGGTGGTAAAACATGGTCTAATCTGACTCCAAAAATTTCAGGTGCCCCGACAGGAGCTTGGGTACCTCAGATTGAAGTATCCACGCACAAAGTTGGAGAAGCTTTTGTGGTGATGAATCATTATCGTGTAGATGATTGGAAAGCCTACCTTTTTCACACAACTGATTTTGGGCAAACCTGGGCCAAAATAGTGAAGGATGAACAAGTAACTTCTTTTGTCCATTGTGTAGCCCAGGATCCTGTGCTACCTGAATTACTTTTTCTTGGTGCTGATGATGGACTATATATAAGTATGGATATGGGTATAAATTGGACACGATATCCTTCAAAGAAATTTCCAAGAGTTCCTGTCACTGACCTTAAAATTCAAGCACAAGACAACAGTTTAGCCATTGCCACTTTTGGTAGAGCATTATGGGTTATGGATAATCTCTTAGTGATTCGTCAATTGGCAGGAAATAAAACAATTCTAGACAAACCGTTTACGTTGTTTCCTATTCCAAAAGCCACGCAAGCACAATACAGGAGTGTGGATGGCATTCGTTTTACAGCAGATGCAGAATTCAAAGGAGATAACAAGCCGGGTGGAGTAAGATTGGTTTCATATGTTAAACCTGCTGTGAAAAAAGCCGCACCAGAATCGGAGCCAACGTCGTCCAAGGAAAAATCAACGAAGAAAAATGAACCTAAAAAAGAGGATGTCAAGGCTGTCGTTGCGGAAAAAGACTCAACAGGTAAGAAGGAAGAACCAAAGGATAAAGATTTGTGCAAGGTGTATATACTCAATGCAAGCGGTGATACCGTGCGGTATATTAATCAGAAATTGAAGGAGGAATGGAATACGATGGGATGGGATATGAGAGCTAAAGGAGTAAGATATCCGTCAAGGACTGAACCAGCGAAAGATGCTGATGATCCAGCAGGTGAGTATGTTTCACCTGGTGTGTATAAAGTTGTAGCATTTTACAATGGACATAAGGATTCAACAACTGTTGAAGTGCGTCTTGATCCAAGGTTGAGCATTTCCGATGAAGACCTTAAAGCAAGAAGTAAAATCATTGCCGAATTTCAACGGGAGGTAGGCCGCGCACAAGCAGCTTTCAAAGCATTGCAGGATGTGCGTAAAGATGTAAAAATGGTTGACGCCATGATGATGAATGCACCAGACACCTCGCAAACAAAGTGGAAGGAGAAATCAAAGGAGTTACTTAAAAAGGTAAGCACACTTGAGGAAGCATTTATGGAGCCGGAAGATGTTAAAGGCATAACAAGTGCTTTAAACCTTGGGCGGTCACTTAGTACAACTGGAAGTTATCTGAATAGTTCTCTGGGAGATCCAGGAGCTAATGCAGCAGATATGATGGCGCTAACGAAAAAGGAAGTACAAAAAAATATAGATGCTGTCAATAAATTCCTTATTGAGGATTGGCCGGCATTCAGAAGTTATGTTGATGGAATGGATTGGCCATTATTTAAAGAAATAAAATCGCTGGAATAAATGGAAAACGCAAATCCTAAATTTTTGAAACTACTTCTGCAACACCGATAGAAGCAACCTTCGGAATGATTTGCAATCCTGGCCTTCTTGCCAATTCATAATTGACCTGTGGATTTGGATCGATGTAATAGATTTTGGCATCAGTAGGAGCATAAGCAACTAAGCTGGCTGCAGGGTAGACCTGCATACTACTCCCTACCACCAGAACAATTTCTGCATTCGCGATTTCGTCGATGGCTTTTTCCAACATAGGAACCATCTCACCAAACCAAACTATGTGAGGACGTAATTGAAAACCTTTTTCACACTTGTCACCAAATAGAATATCTTTTTTCCATTCATACACGAGCTCTTCATGTGCAGTGCTTCTTGCTTTGAGCAATTCTCCATGCAAATGAATTACATGTTTGCTTCCTGCCCGTTCATGCAGATCATCTACATTTTGAGTGATGATGACAACATCATGTTTATTTTCAAGCCCAGCCAAAGCAAGATGTGCTTCGTTTGGAAATACCTCAAGTAGTTGTCTTCGTCTTTCATTGTAGAAGGTCAGGACAATTTCGGGTTGACGTCTCCAGGCTTCGGGAGTAGCTACATCTTCTACTTTATGTCCTTCCCATAAGCCACCTGCATCACGGAAAGTTCGGATACCACTTTCCGCACTGATTCCTGCGCCTGTAAGAACAATAATCCTAGACATCCTTTTCTCCTTCTTCGTCAATGGCAGGTTCACGATGGCGCAATTCTTCAAATGCCTCACCAAGAAGTTCGACAATGTCAGATGCGATCAGGGATTCGAAGCCTTGTTCTTCTGCAGCTTGATCACCGGCAGAGGCATGAATATACACACCGAGTAAAGCAGCATAATCCGGTGAGTACCCTTGACTTAGTAATCCAAGGATAACTCCTGTTAAAACATCTCCGCTACCAGCAGTCGCCATTCCTGGGTTACCTCTTGTATTGAAGAAACTCACCCCATTGGATTGACATATGATTGTTACACCACCTTTCAAGACGATATTTAATTTTCGTGCCTGTGCTTCTTTTTGCGCTGTGGCGAAACGTTGGTAATGATCATCCTGCTCACCAAACAATCTGTCAAATTCACCAGGATGTGGAGTGATGATCGTTCCGGCGGGAAGCAGATCAAACAAATCTTTTCTCATCGCAAGAATATTTAGTGCATCCGCATCCAGTACCATGGGTACAGTAGGATTTGAGGAGATAAGGTTTGCAAGTGCTTCAATGGTTTCATCAGCTTTGCCGAGCCCTGGTCCGATGCCAAGGGCTGCAATTCTTTCAGGTATTTGTGTTTTGGTAAAATGGGTTTGATTTGGATCAATCGTTACCATAGCTTCCGGCACTGCCGCTTGAAGGATGGAGTAAAGCATTGATGGTACATGAACTGTTAACAAACCAAGGCCGGATCGCATGGCAGCTCCAGCTGCGAGGACTGCAGCTCCTGCTTTACCAACACTGCCTGCAATCAGGTAACCATGTCCATAATCTCCTTTGTGACTAAACCGGTTGCGATCTATAAGGAAGGGTAGCAGATAGTAATAAGTCAATTCAAAATTGCGGATATCATGTTCCAATAAGAAAGTATCGGATAAGCCAATGTTGCAAACAATTACCTCACCAAAATGCGGCTCACTTTCCGGCATCATGAAGGCTAGTCTTTGGCATTGGAACGTCAAAACCAGGTCGGCATAAATAACTTCTCCATCAGGGGCTTTGTCAACATACAATCCAGAAGGCATGTCCACGGCTATGGTAAGATTGGATTGTTCGTTGATCCAGTTGGTTATTTCCAGCCACTGTCCACTGATAGGTCTTTTTAATCCTGTCCCAAACATCGCATCGATGATGGTACCTGATGGACTTAATTCTATAGCCTCAGGATCCCAGGTTGTATGGATTTCGAGTTGCTCAGGATCAAGACTCATCAACCGTTCATAATTGGCCTTCCATTCAGGGGTATGTTCTCCTTCCAGATGCACATAGATATCTACGATGTAGTCCAGGTCCAGCAATAACCTTGCTATGGCAAGCCCATCGGCACCATTATTTCCATTACCACAGATGATCAGGACCTCCTGGTCTTCTTCCCCCAGCAATAAATCCAGTTTATCAGTGACAGCTATGGCTGCCTGTTCCATCAATTCCAGCGAACTGACCCCTTTCTGAATCGTATAGGCGTCCCAGGCTTTGATTTGGGCTTCGTTGAGTATGATCATATGCTGTAAGGTACAAAAGGAATAAGGTGTCTTAAAAAATAGCCCTTTGCAACAGTTAAATATTTAGAGAAAGTTTGATTTGTTAAAAAAAATCTTATCTTTCGATACGTTTCATCCCTCTTATAGCAGTTGATTTCTGCCTCTTTACCAACTAACCCATCACCCTTCATCAGAACAAATGAAAGAATGAGTACAGTTTTTGCTGTATCTCATTGGAGTTGGATTATAATCCGGTCTTTTTGACATAATATATTGTAATAGTGTGATTTAGATATATATTTTTATATTTATATCAAACCTGGGAATCTGACATGAAAATGAACATATCACTATCAGGGGCAATTTTTTGTCTGCTGACTATCACCAGTCTGCATGCACAGGATGTGCATTTATCGCAATTTCAGTATGCCAGGCTACAGCTCAGCCCTGCTTTGACTGGTATGTTTAATGGGGACAAGCAAGCCACCCTGCTTCACAAACAACAATACTTTTCAGTACCTGTGGATTACCTGACCTTTTCCGGAAGTTATGATGTCAAATTCCGCGATTGTTATGATGAAGATGGTTTTTTCTCGGCAGGTATTCTTTTCAATTATGATCAATCCGGAGATTCCAAACTAAGTCTCGCTAGCCTGAATGTGAATGGATCATATACCTTACCTATCACGAGTAGGTTTTTTGTAGGTGGTGGCGCTTATATTGGTGCAGGGCAACGGTCTTTCAGTCAAAATGGCCTTGAGTGGGATAACCAGTGGAATGGAACCATGTTCGATCCGACGTTGCCTTCTGGTGAAACTTTCGCTAAAACATCCTTTACTTTTTTAGATGTGGGAGCTGGTGTTAATGTTCGCTTACAGGGAGTTGATCGAACTAAGGTGGATGCGGGAGTCGGAGCATATCACTTAAATCAACCGGGATACAGTTTTTATAACGAACCTGGAGTAAACTTACCAATACGATTATCATACTATATGCTTGGCATATTAAAGCTTGGTGATTTCATAGACCTTTATGGAAATGCCCTTTACCAGGACCAGGGTCCTTATTCCGAAACCGTGTTTACAGGTGGTGTAATCCTTCATTTAAGTAATAAGAAAGCAAGGGAGCTGGAACTTCATCTTGGAGGAGGAGGCAGGCTCGAGGATGCATGGATGCCGCAGATTGCAATTGGTTATGATGGCTGGAGAGGTGGATTTAGTTATGATTTGAATACATCACCCTTTAAAGTAGCTACTGATGGAAATAGTGGACCCGAATTTTTTCTGACCTACACCTATAAACGATTATGTCCGCTCAAGCAAACCAAGGTCTGTACAATATTCTGATACGGCTCATGCCATAACTACTGTAAAAATGAAGCCTAAACATATATTCATCATCTTCTTCTCCTTAACCATCCTGGGTGGTGTACAGGGTCAAACCCTGAATGCTTATGTCAAGGGGGCCCAAGAAGCGTTTGATAAGAAAGATTATTATTCCGCTTACAATTTCCTGCGGATCGCGCATGAAATAGAGCCAAATAATACATTACATACTTTTAACCTGGCCGAAGCCGCCCGTCATTATGCCGCATTCACCATGGCTGAAAAATATTATGCAGAAGTGGATAGTAGTTCAAATGCAAGCGATTATCCCACTACTAATTTTTGGTTAGGTTATGTAAAAGAAAGACTTGGTAAATACCAGGAAGCACTTGACCGTTACCAGATATACATTTCAGAACACAGCGGTGAAGATTCAGTATTGACCACTGAAGCCCAGAAGCACATTAATATTTGTACATGGGCAATCAAGGAATTGAAAAATAAAGACACGCTGCTCACCCTGGAGCACCTGGGTGCAGAAGTCAATACCTCTTTCTCGGAATTCGGTGCGGCGCATGAGGATAGCCTCCTATATTATAGCTCACTTCGTTTTTTAGGAAAAGAAGATGTTGCATTACCTGAAAAGCCATACGCTAAAATTCTGATCAGTAAAAATGATGCAACGGGAGAAGTCGATACATTGATCAATGATCAGAACTTCCATACTTCGCATACAGCTTTTAATGCAGCAAAGGATAGGGTGTATTACACGATTTGTGATTATATCAATGGAATAGATATCCGATGTGATATTTATTACAGGGATATCGTCGAAGGGGAATTCGGACTTGCTCAAAAATTACCTGAGCCAATTAACATGGCCGGTTATACCAGCACACAACCACATGTAGGTTATGATCCTGCATCAAAACGTGAAGTACTCTATTTTGTATCTGATCGTCCGGGTGGAAAAGGCAAGCTAGATGTATGGTATTGTGACATCGCAGGTCCTGATAATTTTTCGGCCCCACAGAATATGGTGAGTGTCAATTCACCTGACAATGAAGTTTCCCCGTTTTTCCATAGACGCAGTAAAACGCTTTACCTAAGTTCCAATGGATACCTTGGGTTTGGTGGTCTTGATGTGTATAGTGTCAAATACAAGGATGGCGTTTGGGATACCCTGGTTAACCTTGGAGCACCAACCAACAGCAGCCTTGATGATGCATTTTATAGCGTATCTGATGACGGTCAGGAGGGTTATTTTTCTTCCAATCGCCTTGGTTCGATGTATCTGTCGCCAGAAGATGAGGCCTGCTGTTTTGATATCTACCGATACAAACATCCTCCGAAAAAAGATCGAGTCATTATTGTTCGGACTTTTGAAACCTATAAGGGTCAAAACCCTCAGCCGCTTACAGGTGTGAAGGTTACGCTTGAAGAAATCACACGTCCGGATCTACCTAAAGGCTTGTTGGACATCAGGGAAGATTTGCTTTCGCATTTGTATCAATATGTATTGTTGAGAGATAAAGATTTTAATGCAACAGGAACGAAGAAAGGGTATAAACCTGGTTTAGCTACATTCAATTCTTCAGATTCTCCGGAATTGGATACACTGTATGTTGACTTATTCCTTGAAGTTGATAAAATTGATGTTTTCCTGTATTCGAAGATTTATTTTGATAATGATGAACCTGGGCCAGGTAATGCTGATCGGACTGAGGTAAATTATTTTGCAACCTACGATGCTTACACAGCACGGAAGGATGTCTTTGTTGAAGAATATACAAAAGGAAACCCAGAGGATCAGAAAGAAATAGCTGCCAGGACAATTACTGGGTTCTTTACTGATTCTATTCCAAAAGGAAGAAGAGAATTAGAAACATTGATGCACATTCTTGAACAATATCTCAGGGATGGAAAGCAGATGGCAATATACCTGAAAGGGTATGCCAGCCCACTGGCCTCTGCTGAGTATAACCTTAGATTAGGTAAACGACGTATCTCGAGCATCCAGAATGAATTTAAAGTCTTCAGAGGTGGTGTGTTGTGGAAGTACATGGAATCAGGCGACCTGGTGGTAGCTGAAAAATCTTTTGGTGAAGAAACAGCCCCTCAGAACATCAGTGATGATCCAAAGAAAGTGAGACAATCCATTTATAGTCCGGAAGCCTCTTACGAGCGCCGTGTTGAAATCGTTGAAGTAAAGTATTAAGCGACATGAAATCACATATCCCATATATCTTGAACGCCGGAAAGATCGCCATGCGCTTTCTTTTGATCCTGTGTTGCACACTGCTCCTCCCCAAAGGAGAAGTAAAGGCTACACACATCGTAGGAGGAAACCTCACCTACCGTTGTCTTGGAAACAACCAGTATGAGGTACGGCTTTCACTTCGCCGGGATTGCCTTCTTGGTGCTCCTGATGCACAGTTTGATGACCCAGCATCTATTGGATTCTTTGACGCCACGACCGATTTGCCTTTGTTCTTTGTTGGTTTCGGTGGTGAATTGTTGATGGATTTTAATGAAGATGATACCTTAAACCAGATTCTGGTCAGTGATTGTAGTGTTGCTGGCAATCCGGTTTGCGTCCATCAGACAACCTATGTAGACACCATATTTCTTCCATTCTGGGCCAATGGATATAAAATGGTTTATCAGCGTTGTTGCCGGAATGGATCGGTACAAAATATTATGAATCCACTCCAGACCGGGATGACCTTAGTATCAGAGCTATCATCTCTCGCACAATCTGTATGCAAGAGTTCGCCACAGATTGGTTCTTATCCGCCGGTTTATATTTGTGTGAATAAGGATATTGATTACTTCCTTCCGGCTACAGATAGTCAGGGTGATGAATTGAGATTTAGTCTGGCGACTCCATTTAGTGGTGGGGATATCATCAACAATATGCCTCAGCCCCCAAATCCACCACCATATGATCTGGTGGTCTGGCGACCGCCATATAGTCTTGCCAATGTGATGGGAGGTATACCGCTGGCCATTGATCCGGCAACCGGACACATTACAGGTCGACCCAATACAGTTGGGCAGTTTGTCATTACTATTGTTATTGAATCTTTTCGAAACGGAACTAAACTCTGTGAAACCAGGGTCGACTTCCAGTACAATGTTCGGGAATGTCATGACGTGCCGTCAGCTAGCTATACAGCGGATTCCCTGACCTGTGATGGGTTGACGGTCAATTTCCTGAACACATCAATCAACTCAGATCGATTTTTATGGCTTTTCGATTATGGTAACCCGCTTGGAGATTCATCTACAGTAATCAATCCAACATATACATGGGATGAAGAAGGATTTTATGAGGTAGCCTTGATTAGTTACGATAGCCTGAATATTTGCTTTGACACAGTGGTCCATACCATTGGTGTTTTCGATACAGAGATGACGGCGGATTTCTCGTATAGTTCAATGAACTGTACAGACAGCATAACACTTAACGTGTTTGATTTGTCTACAAGTGATTATCCTATAGTCCAATGGGAATGGCTGCTTACACACCCCGGAGGGGTATTACCTTCTTCGGCACAGAATCCAACGTTCACTTTTGATGTTGAGGAAGAGCT
>DASXWI010000209.1:0-6363 GCA_036503755.1 Saprospiraceae bacterium
ACCACGGGTGATTTCTGGTCAGCTACCTTATACCCAAAATGCAAAGGATTGACAGGTACCTGTCCCTGGGTATGTCGGATCTCAAAATGGAGATGTGGCCCGTAGGAATATCCGGTGTTGCCCATGTTTCCAATCTGCTGAGTATGATGTACCGGGAAAAGAGTCGGGTCTGGCATTATGTCAAGTTCGAATGTTTCAGCTTTGTATTGTTCACTTTTGACATAGGCTTCTATCTCAGGTGCAAAGCGATCGAGGTGTGCGTATAGCGTTGTAAATCCATTTGGATGTTCTACATAGAGCGCATTGCCATAGCCGAATTCTTCCACACGAATCCTGCTGATGTATCCCTCCTTCGCGGCATATACAGGATCCCCGGATGCGCCATTAGAGGATTTGATATCCAATCCTGCATGAAAGTGGTTAGACCTGAGTTCTCCAAACGTACCCGATAACTTGATCTCGCGATTGACAGGAGAATTGAATTCATTAGTTGGGTATTTTCCGGCATGCTCAGCCATGGAAATGAACGCAATACTAATGATGGTTAAAACTAAAATTTTCATGTGCAAAATCAGGATTCGGTATTCTGGTTTGTAGATGTAATCAATTGTTTCATCAGCAGCTCGATGTCGTAAGCTGTCTTAAAAACAGAAATGTTTAGTAGTTCGTTATTTTTAGTGGCTTCGTTTAATTGTTGACTGACAACAGGGTGATGCATTAGTAATTCATGTGCTGCAATTCCAAGTGTCCAGTTTAACCAGGCCATTTTTTGCTTCTTCCGTTCAATAGGGAACATACCACTTTCCTGGATACCCTTTTTGTATAAACGGAACATGTCCAGTACATCGTCTATGCCGGACCCTTCAATTGCAGAGCAGGTCACAATTTTTGGTTCCCACGTGGACCTGAGGGATTGGAAGTAATGGAGAGCATTGGCATAATGACTCTTAGTGAGTTTTGCCATGTCGACCATTCTGCCATCTGCCTTATTGACGATAACCATGTCAGCTAATTCAGTTATGCCTCGCTTGATGCCCTGGAGTTCATCCCCGCCTCCGGGCTGAACTACAAGGACGAATCCATCGGTTAATTGCCAAGCCATATGCTCTGATTGACCCACACCAACAGTTTCCACAAAAATAAGGTCATAGCCAACGGCCGCCAGCAAGGTGATTAGTTCATGGCTCCTGCGTCCCATCCCACCTAATACCGAACCAGCCGGGCTAGAGCGTATAAAAGCTGAGGGATTTGTGGAAAGTCCGGTCATCCTGGATTTGTCTCCGAGGATACTTCCCCGGCTGAAGGTACTTGTAGGGTCAATAGTGATGACCCCAACTTTATGGCCCTGTTCAATTGCTTTCAACCCAATAGCTTCAATCAGTGAGCTCTTGCCTACTCCCGGGGCTCCGCTAATGGCTAGTCTGATCGAAGGATCATTTTTATTGAGGAAGGTTTCGCACCATTCGAGGAGTTGGATGGCTGAGATTCGGTCATTTTCACGGTCACTTTCCACAAGTGTCATGGCCTGACCAAGGGCTACCCGATCCCCACGTACCATCTTTTCGAAAAGGTGACTGATATTTTTATCCATACCTGTAATGAACCGCCTGGAGGATTGACAAATATATCAATATTATTTAAACTGTAGAATATTGATAACCAAAGATTTAAAATGTTAAAAATATTAAGTTAAAGCGTTAATGCCCTTTCTTAAGGCCATTAACGCTTCTATAATAGCCGTCGAAGGGTAAAGCGGGTTTATTTGTTGCGTAGCGTAATTCAAATGAGGTGGGCGGACGCTATTACAGTGAATCACCGCCAAGAGTGGCAGAAATTCTCGCATCCAACCGCCCTCCTCTTTTTAAAGGGAAAGCAAATCCCATATCTTTTTTGTCCAGGCCCGGGCATGAAAGTCGAGTGCGACAGACCCCGCCAAAGGATCTATCCCTTTATACATCCCGCTTTCCAGGTTTAGGAGGTGGTGGATATTCCTGTTTATCCGCTTATAGTAAGTTTGAGTGTCCATATGTTCAGCGTGATGGATACATAGCGCATGGGTTCCTGACAAAGCAGCAGCCAGTGCTGACATGGAAGCCCTGATCAGGAAACGCTCAGGATTTTCATGTTTATGTTGAAGAATATGGCATTCAAGATAATTTTCATCCCTTGCTTTTGGTTCCAAACCGTCATGATCCTTTATGTTTTGACAAAGCAAGTGAAGGACTCTTGTCTGAATGATGTGCTTGAAGTAGGAGGGATCTGCCTCGACTGAAAGAATACACTGATCAAAAAAAGCTTCGTGCTTAAAGCCATAGGATGACCACTCTTCAAGATCCTTCAACAATCTGTTTAGGATTTCACTTGTCTCTTCAATCCAATTTCCTGAGGAAGGGAAATTATAAATGAATCTCAGGGAATCAGCAACATTATGATTAGATAAGAAGGCATCGAGGATTATGTTTATTGGCAATGATTGTGCATTACGTTTTAAACGGTATATCAAATCTCCTTGTGAGGCTTTGGATATTTGTTTAATATTATCCAGATTGATATTGTCTGGTTGTATGGATAAAGAGATGATTTCCTTCATCACACTTTTAAACCAAACATCAACATTCAGGCTTTCAGAAATGGCTGCGTGTAGAATAATGGATTGTGCACCATATTGAAGAGCTTCAAGGATTTCATGATTTACTTTAGGTGCAGGAGTTCCATTAGTTACAATGAATTCTGTGATGCGCGGAGGTTGATTGAAAAAATGATCCGGCAACTTTATTGGTTCGCCCTCAAGCTCATCTGGGTGGAGGAGGGGAAGGAGTGGTTCGCCGGGCCACCATTCATTTTGCAGGGAGGACAACGGCTTTTGCCTGAGATCGGTTTCAATCTGTTTTATCCAATCTTCCCTGGAAACCGGGTCAAACGTATATTCCCACTCTTTCATGTTACCGGCAATATTAGGAATATCCCATGAATACGGACAAGATTTGTCTTAAGAGAAGTAGGAATTGAACATCTTGAACCCCTACATTTCTACAGAGAAATCTTCCTTCTGATATCTGTCATTAATCAGACCTTATCTTTAGGCTATGAGTACATCGCATAAACCCATTTACCTTGACTATCATGCAACCACACCAGTTGACTCAAGCGTACTTGATGCGATGTTGCCATGGTTCTCTGATCGTTTTGGTAATGCAGCTAGCCGGTCCCACACTTTTGGATGGCAAGCCGATGAGGCAGTGGAAATAGCAAGGAACCAGGTAGCAGATTTAATTCAAGTGGAACCAAAGGATGTCTTTTTCACTTCGGGTTCAACTGAGGGATTAAACATGGCAATCAAAGGAGTCGCTGAAGGTTCAACGCATTTTGGAAAACATATCATCGCGATAGCAACTGAACATCATGCGGTCCTTGATCCGTTAGATTGGCTTCAACGTAAAGGTTTTGAATTAACCATATTACCTGTTAACGTTGCAGGGCTAATTGATCTTGATCAACTTCGAGAGGCTATACGGAAGGATACAGTGATGGTTGTTGTCATGTGGGCCAATAATGAAACTGGGGTTATCCAGGACATGAAAGAGGTTGGTGACATTTGCAGACACGCTGGTGTTACATTGATCAGTGATGCAACACAGGCAGGTGGTAAAATAAATATAGATCCGATTTCTCTTGGAGCAGATATCATAACCCTTTCAGCACATAAATTTTACGGACCAAAAGGTGTTGGAGCACTTTTTATAAATCAATCTTCGATAAAAATTAAGCCCGTTCCTTTGATACATGGTGGTGGACATGAAAATGGATATAGGTCTGGCACATTGAATGTTCCGGGAATTGTAGGCCTGGGTTATGCTGCTGAATTAAGACGAAAGGAAATGATGGATGATGGGCAGAAGATAAAGCAACTGAGAGATCATTTTGAAAAGCAAATTATAGAATCAATTGAAGAAGTATCCATCAATGGCGACATGCAAAATCGATTGCCAACAGTCTCTAATTTAAAAGTTCGTTTTGTCGATAGCCAGGCGGTGATGTCCAGGTTCAGAACCCAATTGGCTATCTCCTCCGGATCTGCTTGTAGCTCTGCAAATCCTGAGCCTTCGCATGTCCTTCTTGCGATGGGGTTAACTTCCCAGGAAGCTAAAAGCTCATTCCGTATCAGTCTCGGGGTTCCCACTACCAGGAAGGAGGTGGAAGAAGCGGCCAGGATTATGATTGAAGCGATTAAAGAAGAAAGGGCACAAAACCCTGTCTGGCAGATGTTTAAGCAAGGCATTGATCTTTCCTGAAAGGGGATGGACATTAAACTATTCCCTGCAGGATCTTGTTATCTTTGCATTCCAATTAGATAGAAACTTTTTAATCATTCAATCATTAAATCATAGTCAGTGTTGTTTGTAGCGGATAGTGCAAAGGATAAGATCCTCGAAATTTTAGGCGGCGAGAACAAATCGTTGTCAGAATACTTCGTCAGGGTCAGCGTCACCAGTGGTGGATGTTCTGGCTTGAGTTATAAACTTGATTTTGACAATGACCTGAAGCCAAATGACCAGGTTTTTGAAGATAAAGGTATTCGGGTGGTCACTGACCTCCGTAGTTTCCTCTATGTGCACAACACGGTTCTCGAATTTTCCGGCGGTCTTGAAGGGAAAGGATTTTACTTCAACAATCCTAATGCTTCGCGCACGTGTGCTTGTGGGGAGAGTTTTTCGGTTTAGTTTTTAGGCAATCAGAAGATTCAAGCTAGGACAATACCTGGATCAGTTTAACCCAATTGAATTGCCTTTGACTTTGTCATGAAATCTGTACTCCAATCCGATGACTGCACGATATCCTCTCTCTTGGTCGTATGCACTAAAATCATCTTTTCTGTAGAAGGTAAATTGAGGAGATATATACAGATTTTTGACCAGCAACATCTCTCCTTTGAATACAAAGGATGAAGGACTGTGTTCTGTAAAGGCGAAACCAGCTTTAAACATAAATTTATCTGTATTGAACCGTGAACCTCCCAATGCTTGCCAGTTGTATTCTCCTACAGCACCGGCATCAAATCCACTAAGCACTTCTATAAAAAATTTCTGTTCGTTGAAGAGTCGAATTCGAGTTTGAAGCGCGAAATCTCTCCCTTCATCTTCTGGTTTGTAATCCGAATGGTCATCTGAATCTTCTTTGTCATAAGCGACATTTCCAAAACTCATCCCTAAGCCTAAGCCAATATGTTTTGCATCATATTGCATCGACGGGTTTATACTCCATAGTTTATTTTTGAAAATAGGCGTAGGGGTGATTGCAGTTGGGTAATAGACTGGTGTTTCTTTCTCTCTTCCGGCTAGGATATTAAGTGACCATAAAATGCTCTGCCGTTCATTATAAAACACTTTCCTATTAATCCCGATTCCGCCGACTGCATACTTATGAGTGTAACCAACGTCATCTCCAGCCCAGTAAGACCCGCCACATATTTGGTCACTATATAGTTTATCATTGAAGGTATGTTCCATATCGAATTTTCCAAAAGTGGATGTCAGATTAATAGATGTATAGGACTTAGGTGTACCTGGCGGCACATCTGCTGTTTGACTCATCAGCACCAACGCCGCCATTACGGCTAAACCTGGCTTGAGGTGCTTAAATGAAATCAGCATCTCAATTATTTTTTCTACCATCACTATTCCGCATAATGGGAATACTATGAGCAGGATGATGACTCTTTGATATGAGGCAAACCAATCTGCTAATTGTATACTCAAGGTCAGGTTAATAAAAGCAAGTGCCAACAATTTGATAGTGTAATTCGGAACAACTCCTCTATTAGCATTCGTAGCTTTACTTGAGATTTTTATTGTCCGTTCCCGTATGATGAGTATCAATGTAAAAAGTAGAAGTAGTATAACTTTCCACAAGAAGGCGGACATACCCAGCAATTCCTTTGCTGGCAAGCTATAACCTGCCAAACCTTCTATCACTCGATAGGAGAGGTAAAGGATAATAGCGAATAGGAAACTACCAGCTGGTGATTTCCAGAAGAATCGCATTTTCCAAACAATTAATGCGATGATGACACATGTAATGATGGTATAGATCTGATTAGGATGCACTGCTAGTGAGGTCAGGGCATCCGATGGGATCATGCCCACGTTTACTTGTTCAGTATATGCTCGTGTATTGGGACCATACGTAATTCCCCAAGGAACAGAAGTTAGGTTGCCGTGACAACAGCCAGCAGATAAACAAGAAAGTCCATGTACACCAATTCCTAGTGGTAATGAAACTGCAAATAAATTCAACACAGATTCTTTTTTCCCAAGGATCTTAGCTGCGGCACACAAACCGATCATTAATCCCAAAATTGCTCCA
>DASXWI010000210.1:0-7364 GCA_036503755.1 Saprospiraceae bacterium
ATTTTTCAATATTGTATTCCGTACCAATCTCTGCATTCATCTTAGCAGCAGCATACGCACCATAAGGGAGTTGCAATTCATACGAAGGATTGTTATTCAGATTGACCAGGTATTCCATACTCCATTCTGCGCCGCGGAGATAATCCTCATTGCCTGTCTTTTTATAAGCATGATAAAGCAACCATGCATAAGCACCGGCAGCTTCTGGTTCATGAACGCCATCTGCATTAGGCTGCATATTGATAAAATCCCATGCCCTGTAATCCATAAAAGCCCTTGTCCAGGGAGTAGCACTTCCACCCATCGCTTGTACAGCACCTGACATCCGGTCTGCAACATGGTGAAATTGATTTTCAGCATCTCCTATTGATCCATATAAGTCATAGAGCTGATAGAAATAAATATTGGGCAACATATCGTACCACCAATCGCTGCCACTATGTCCACCGATATTATTGAGATAAAGAAACTCACCATTACCGCGATTGAAATAATCCTGGCTCATCAAGACCCAGTTGCGACCAAACTGATTTGTTTTATCAATACCGGCTAATGTTGCACCGACCAGGGAAGGTAGTACATTGATCCCTTCACCATTATTGGTACTGAATGTTCCAACATAGGTGTCAAGACCAAAAGTGGGTTGAGCAGGGTAATTGGTTCCCTGCGTTTTAATAAAAACAAATGGAAGATATTGACCAGTTTTTTGCTCATCATATACCAGGGAATCGTAAGCGGTAGCTACAGCCTTCCAGTCACGCATAAAATATGGTGATGGCTGATTCGGCATCTCATCTACACGATCAATATCAATCTGATCCACTTGTGCGAAAACAACACCGCAGCAAAACCACAAAAAACAAACAAGACGCAAAGAGTGTATCATATACTTCATTAAACTATTTTTAATAACCGGGGTTTTGGGTCAGATTGGGATTAAGATCAAGTTCGGTCTGCGGTATTGGAAATACCTCATGTTTTCCGACTTCAAATCCATCCAGTACATCAACCGCTATCCCCCATCTCACGAGGTCAAAAAACCGGTGCATTTCAAATCCAAGTTCTACCAAACGTTCATGACGAATAGCGTCTATGAGTTCACCCTGATCTGTAGTTGTAATAGCAGGAAGAGTATTGGCCGGATCAGCTGCCTGGGCGCGTGCTCTTGCTCGGACAGTTTCCAGTGGAACTAATGCTTCACCTGTTCTTCCAAGTTCTGCAAGAGCCTCTGCTTCCCACAATAAGACATCAGCATACCGAATGGCAGTATAATTGATACCACCATCTGATTTTTGAGTGACTTCATCCTTGTGCTGCAAATATTTTCTTGGACTTGCTCCTGTTGAAGAGAAAGAGGCTTTATAAATGACTCCGAAATATTCTTCATTATGACGTGCTACGCTAAATTTGAGTCGTGGATCATTAGGTTCAAACGCATTGACAAAGTCCATACTCACTTCTGCAAAACCATAGCCGTCCTCTACTTTTTTGGAAAGCCACCATTGGTTGAGTTGATTACCTACACCAAGCTCAAGGTTGGCATGCTGGATTTCCCAAACGGATTCACTATTGTTTTGTGTGGAATCATAAAAATTATTCCTGTAGTCTTCCTGCAGTGCATATACGCCAAGGTTCCGGATATCAGTTGTCCTACTGAGGACACTTTCATAATCTTCAAGATAGAGATAGGCTTTTGCAGCAAGTGCCAATGCAGCTCCTTTCGTCACACGACCCACATCACTTCCTGCATAACTTAATGGAAGACTCAGTGAAGCCAGCTCACAATCCGCAGCAATTTGTGCAAGTACGGTTGATTTTGCCGAACGTGTGACAAGCACTTCGTCTGGTGGCTGTATTTCAAGGATAAGTGGGATGTCGCCAAAAACTTGCGCCAATACAAAATGATAATACGACCTAAGGAAAAGTGCTTCACCTACAACTCGATTCTTAAGTTCCTCCTCTGCATCGACTTGTGGAGTCTTGGCAACAACGATATTGGCCTGCACGATTCCAGCATAATTCAATTTCCAGAAATCATTGATCTCTTGTGTGGAAGCAGTATGTTTTAAAATGTCAATATCAATCAATCCTGGTCGTGAACCATCGCCACCAGCTAAGGCTTCGTCTGAAGCAAGTGTTCCGAATGCCCAGTAAAAATTATTATTGGCATTGTTAATGAGCAGATATTTATAGGCTGCATTAACTCCCTGGATGGCGTCATCTCCCGTTTTGAATACATTGTCTGCATCAAGACGACCAAGTGGTTCTTTGTCAAGTATACCACTACAAGAGATACACAAGGTGCAAATCAAAATGAATAGAACTGAGGCTATATTACTGTTTCTCATGTTTTTTAAAATTTCAGGTTCACGCCAACAAGAACAGTCCGGGGAGAAGGGACTGTGCCCCAATCAATACCAACTGCAAGGTCAGACGAGACGTCATATCCACGCGTATCATTGGTGTTTGCTTGAATTTCAGGATCAAGCCCTGAATACTTAGTAATGGTGAGCAGGTTCTGTGCAGATACATAAACACGGAATTCCCGGATAGTGTTTGAATTAAGTAGGCTACCAAAATTATAGCCTAACGTCATGTTCCGGATCCGGGTATAAGATCCATCCTCCAGGAAGCGAGTAGAAATACGACGATTATTATTACGGTCATCGACGCTGACTTTCGGGATATCTGTTCCGGTATTGGTGGGCGTCCAACGGTCCAGGATTTTGGCATAACTGTTGAATCCGCGTAATTGCGTTTCATAAGCAAAATTACCATACAGGAAATACACATCATTTCCATATACCCCCTGTACTAACATAGAGAAATCAAAGTTTTTGTAACGAAGACCCAGGTTAAAGCCCAGTGTAAAATCAGGAAAAGGATTGCCGAGATGAGCACGGTCATCATCATTGATCACCCCATCACCATTCAGGTCTGCAAACTGAATATCACCAGGTCTTGTATCCGCTGTTTGAAATGGCGCTGCATCAATTTCTTCCTGGGTCTGAAAAATGCCAACCATATCATAGAGGTAAAACGACCCCAAAGGATAACCTGGTTCGGTGCGAGTAATCGGACCATCCGACAATCCAAAGCCTCCAAGTAATGGCTCAGTACCTGCAATGGAAATAACCTCATTATGTACCGTAGATATATTGGCACCTATGTCATAACTCAATTCATTGATGCTGCTCCGATAACTGAGGGCAAACTCAAAACCTGTGTTCCTTACGGTACCTGCATTAATATATGGAGGATTGAATGCTCCTGCGGTCTGTGGCAATGGAACACGTACCAGGATATCTTCGGTTTCTTTGATGTAGTAATCAGCGATAAACGAAAGTTTGTCATTCCACAGACTCATTTCTAAACCAATATCAGTTTGTGTAGTGGTCTCCCATTTGATGTTTTCATTTCCTGTTTCCTCGACCTCTGTACCGGTGGCGATTTCCCCACCAAACGGATATTCCAATATGCCTGTTTCTACTAATGAACTATATGGATAAATACCAATCTCCTGGTTACCTAACTGACCCCAGCTGGCTCTGAGTTTGAGATGAGAGATGACATCCATGTTATCAAAAAAATCTTCTTCTGAAATATTCCAGGCTGCAGATATAGCAGGGAAAGTAGCATATCTGTTTTCTTCTCCAAACCGGGAAGACCCATCGCGCCGTACAGAACCACTAAGGATGTATTTGCCTCTGTAATTGTAACCGGCCTGGGCAAACCATGAATACAATCCCCATTCTGTTGCAATGCCTGAAGCATTGATATCACCAAGTTCCTGGGTGACACTGTTGTCGATAAATTGAAAATTAGGATCAGTTAGTAAAAAGTTATTGGCAGACGCTCCTAGATAATCTGTGCGATTGTCAATGGCTTCCATACCCACAAGAACATTAAGGTTGTGATTGCCAGATTTGCCTATCGTTGTGGAATAATTAAGTGTGTTATTCCAGATGAGTGTCTTTTCTGTAACATTTCCCCTGTTGAGGGAAGTTGGATCATAGATTGCAGCTGATAATCTTTCTTTAAATATGGTCTCATCATGGAAAAGAATATCCGCACCAAGGTTGGTCCTGAAAGTAAGGTTGTCAAGAATGTTGTATTCAACAAAGACATTTCCAAAAAAGCGGTAACGCTGTACCGTCCAATCTGTCGCATCGATAAAAGCAAGTGGGTTTGCATTACCATCACCATATAAAGTTGGATCACCGAGCGAAGAAGAGGTCGGTATATAATCTCCATTTTGGTCATAAATCGGAAATACCGGTGCCGCAATAAGGGCATACCGGATACCACTCAATTCATTTCCGGGACCAGCACCATCGCCAGAGCTATTGATGACATCCCGGTCCGTGTAAGTGAAAGAAATATTATTCCCGACTTTAAATTTTTTAGTGCCGATATCGCCATTGAACCGGAGTTGGTATTTATCATAGCGTTGTTTTTTGAAAATTCCCTCCTGGCTGGAGTATTCTCCCATGAGATAAAAACTTCCATTATCTCCACCTCCTGATGCAGAAAGTGAATATCGTTGTGTTGGAGCAGACCTAAAAACTTCATCAAGCCAGTTGACCTCTCCAAGTGTATCCAATATTGCTATGTCATACGTATCAAGTTGGCGAACCGGATCACGTAAGCTATTCGCATTATTAATGGCTTCATTCCGGATGAGAAGATATTCTTCTGTATTCAGGAGTTCAGGAAGATCATATGCATTCTGTACGCCATAGTAAGAATCGAAACTAAAGGTGGGAATTCCTTTTTTTCCTTTTTTGGTCGTGATCAGGATAACCCCATTAGCACTTCGTGATCCATAGATGGATGCAGAGGCACCATCTTTCAGGATTTCAATCGATTCAATATCAGAGATGGAGAACATATTGATACTACCTGTTGTAGGTACACCATCGATGACGTACAATGGATTGTTGCTTCCAAGTGTTCCGGCACCTCGGATCCGGACAGCGATATCGTCTCCGGGAGCTCCTGTGGTTTGGGTGACCTGCACACCCGCTGCCTGACCTTGTAGTGCCTGGTCAAGACCGGAAAGGGGTAAGTGTTCTATATTCTCTGCCTTGACAGTGGAAATGGAAGTAGAAAGATTGCTCTTAATTTCTTTGGTATATCCGATGACCACAACATCCTCCAGCAATTGTGTATCTGATAAAAGGTTGACATCGATTGTAGTTCTGCCAGAAACAGGTACTTCCTGGGCTACATATCCTGTATAACTGAAATGAAGCACAGCGTCTGCAGGCACCTCCAGGGTGTAAACACCATTAAAATCCGTGACTGTTCCTAGCTGAGTGCCCATGACCATCACATTCACACCGATCAGCGGCTGTTGGTCATCTCCGGAGAGGACTGTTCCGGTGATCTTCAGGTTTTGGGCAAAGACAAATACAGACAGGAGCATAAGACTGCTTGTCAAATAAACTTTCGTTGCAGTGAGTGGACTACGTGTCATGCAGTAATTTTTTTTGAACAACCAGGCAACCCGAAACATGCAAACGATCAGGAAATGCCAAGGATATGTAAAGTATGGATAGGGTGAAACTACAAATAAGCCAATCAGAAAATTGGTACTTTAAGTGAAAAGAATGGTATTTTTATGAAAATTGTATCATTCATATTTCAGCAGGTATTAATATTATGAAAGTATATCAGGAAATCACACCGGTAACAGGTTCAGATCTGTTTGTGATATTGGACTCGGTAAACAAAGGTTTTGAGTACCCGATTCACAACCATCCGGAATTTGAGCTTACCCTGGTCTCCGGTAGCGCTGGCACAAGGATCGTAGGCGATTCTACACAGCGATATAAGGATGAAGACCTCGTGCTGATCGGTCCATATTTATTTCATAAATGGGATGATAAAGAAAAGCAGGGTACGCCCAGGGATCAATGTCGTGTGGTGACCATACAGTTTGACATGCATTTGTTTGATAAGGCGCTGCTGGCTAAAAAACCGTTTTCACTCATCCAGGCTTTCCTCGGAAGTTCAGGAAGAGGAATCCGGTTTTATGGCAAGACCCTGGTGGAAGCAAAGAAAAGAATCCATAAGTTGACAAAACTCAATGGGATGGAAAGCGCGACAGAGTTTTTATTGCTTCTCGATCAACTATCCAGATCAAGGCAGTTTGAATTCCTGGCCAGCGAAGGATTTAACGTTAACCCGGTACAAGTCAACAGCAAACGCTTACATGCAGCCTATCAGTACCTGATGCGTCATTTCCAGGATAGCGGATTGAAGATGTCAGATGTAGCCGCTGAAGTTAATCTTGGAGATTCTGCATTCAGTCACTTTTTCAAGAAGGCGACCAATAGGAGTTTCTCCGATTACCTGATTGCGATGCGCCTTGAACATGCATGTAAATTATTGATTGAATCAGATGAGCAGATCAGTAGGATTGCTTTCCTGTCAGGGTTTAATAACATGGCCAATTTTAACCGGATGTTTAAAAGCGCCCATCATTGCAGCCCGATGCAGTTTCGCAAACTCTACCAGGAGAAAAGCAAATTTGACTGGAACAAGCAGATTACCCCCGGGCAATTTATTCCTCCGGGAAATCTGCCAGTGACTTCCGGGAAACCTGCACAATACAGTACACGAATTGTGCGGTCATGAAAAGTACATTTTACCATTTCATAAAGGATAGTCTGATCCGCATATGCAGTGTTTATACCAGGCATCTATTGGATTCATCATGTTATGTTCTCTTGCATCATGCAGTGACGACAAGCAGGATAGTCACTCCTTTGTTTTTTGGGCTTCGAGCAATCCCGAGGAAATAGAATTTACAAGTCAATATGTGAACCGGTGGAATGAAAACCATCCGGATCTTCCTTTCTCATTTCAACCAGTTCCTGAAGGTCAATCAAGCGAAGAAGTAATACTGGCTGCGGTTGTGGGCAAGACTACACCCGATATTTATGCCAATATGTGGCAAGGTGATGTAGAAGATTTTGCCCAAAGCGGCGTATTGATTCCGCTGGATACTTTGGATGGCTTTCTTGAATTTATTTATCAGCGATGCGATTCACAAGTGGTCAAGGAAATCACTTCTGCAAATGGGCATATTTACCAGGTTCCCTGGAAAGTAAATCCCATCATGATGATGTACAACCCCAAGATGTTTAAAGATGCAGGTGTTGATGAAATTCCAGCAGACTACACAACTTACATCCAAGCGGGAGCCAAAATCAAAGATCATGCAATCCAAGCAAATCTTGGCAAGCATTGGCTAGGTATCAGCGAAGTAAATCCAATCTGGTGGCAGCGTTTTTTTAATTTTTTACCATTGTATTATGCTTCTTCGCAAGGAGCCCCGGTAGTAAAGGATGGAAAAG
>DASXWI010000211.1:0-2485 GCA_036503755.1 Saprospiraceae bacterium
GATCTTCTGTCGTTGCCGGACTAAACATGAGTTTTGGGCTGCATGCGCTTAATCCCAAGATGGCCAGGAAAACAACGTACAGCCGAAACATGATTAAGTATTTAAACCACCACAGATACTGATCACTTGTCCGGTGATATAGGCAGATTGATCTGATGCCAGGAAAGCGGCAAGACGTGCAACTTCATCAGCCTGGCCTAATCTACCCAGTGGAACATTGGAAAGAAAAGCCTTGCGTGTATTTTCATCTAGTTCGCCCGTCATATCGGATTCTATAAAACCAGGAGCGATGACGTTGCTGCGGATATTACGAGAGCCTACTTCTTTAGCAACTGACTTACTGAAACCGATGATACCTGCTTTGGAAGCAGCATAATTGGCCTGTCCTGCATTACCGAAAATTCCTACCACGGAACTCAGGTGAATAAGGGAACCGGATTTTTGGCGCAGCATGACCTTGATGCATTGCTTGGTCATGTTGAAGACGGATTTGAGATTCGTGTCAATGACGCTGTCCCACTGCTCTTCATCCATGCGTAGTAAAAGCGTATCATTTGTGATCCCTGCATTGTTGACCAGGATATCAATGCGGCCAAATTGTTCCTGGATAGAAGGTACCAGTGATTCTGCATGGACATATGAACTGGCATCAGAATAGCAAGCAATAACATTCCTGCCTTTTGATTTCCATTCCGCAGCAATCCCTTCTGCCCGCTCGCGAGAGGACAAATATGTAAATGCCACGGAAGCACCTTCGCTTGCAAATGCATCCACTATTGCTTTTCCAATTCCCCGTGATCCACCGGTGACAATAGCCACCTTACCATCTAATAATCCCATATGTTCAGAGGTTTAATTAAAATCGATTTCAAAAGTACGGACTATTTAGCTATCAGCTATCAGCTATCAGCTATCAGGGATTAGCCACCAGCTACCGGCTTCCAGCTACCAGTATTGTTATTTTCTCACTACGTTCGATGGGCTTCACCCATCGCTATAAGATGGCAGCCTTTCAGGCCTTTTGTGTAATTCATGTTCTTCATTACACATTTTTCACTTTTCACTCTTCACTTTTCACTCGCCCTATGCCCTCTGCCCTCTGCCCTCTGCTCTCTGCTAGACTTTTGCTAGTTCACCTTTCAGATAATCTATAACTTTTACTTCCAGGGCATCCACTCCGCGCAACTGTGCCAGGTACCAGGAAATCCAATCGCCAAGATGAACGAGGTACATTGATTTTTCAATCATGTTAGATCCTTTTGAAAAGATCTCGATGATTTCTCCGGCATATTCGCTGATGATCTTTTTATTGATATCCATTCGAACTGCGTTGCGTGAATAATCATCATCGTTACGCAGATACATCACCGTGAGATCGTTATTCTTTTCTCTCCAGCCTACGAGTTCGTTGTGATTCATTTCAGGAACTACATGATGCCAGCACAATGCTTTGCTGTTTTCATTGATTTGTTGCCTGAGTCTCACAGCCACGGGTTCCATCCGGTCTTCAATATAAATGATTGGAATCTTGTTGAAGAGTTTTTGAGCGATTTGTTCGGCTTGCACCCTGAGTTCAGCTTCTTCTGACCTTAGAAATTGGACAGAATCTGAAAGCTGGTGGATTGCCCGGTCTGAGATGAAACCAAGGTGATGAAGAGCCCACAATTGTGCAGAAACAGAATACCCGAGACAAGCTCTAGGGGAGGGCCAGTCTGAAGGAACCTGGATATAATCATAGCCATCTACTTTTGCTTTTTCGATGATTTTCCCACCAGAAGCTACGCACATGATTCTTGCTCCTTGTTTTTTGATTTGATCGTAGGAAATCAAAGTTTCTTCTGTATTCCCACTATAGGAGCTGGCGATGGCCAGTGTATTGGGTCCGACGAAAGCTGGAACATGGTAACCTTTTCTTACAAGGATTGGGACCTTGCATTCGTCCTGGATAAATGATGCAACGAAATCAGCACCTATCCCTGAGCCGCCCAAACCGGCGATATATATATGTGTGATGTTTGCGGCAGCGGGTTTGATATGGGCATTGCGACCTATTTCTATTCCTTCTTCGAGCTGATCCATAAATCGCTCTATCAGTTGATTCATCATAATGTTTAAAAGTTCGTTGTCTATCGGAATCGAATTAAGCCTGTAAAGCAAGGGAAAATTTCACAAAACTTGCCAATCAATATAGATGCAGCAGGTAAAATGCTGTCGACCTTGATTTACAGTATGACACCCCTTTACTTTGGAAAGACAATGGCGATTCAACAAAAACACGGTCAATGGGGGGAGGATAAAGCGCTTGCTTTATTGATCCGTGAGGGCTATGAAATTGTTGCCAGAAACTGGAGGTATAAGCGGGCGGAGATCGATATCATTGCCAGGGAAAACGGGGTGTTGGTATTTGTGGAGGTTAAGACCCGGGCAGTGACATTCTTTGGGAGGCCTGAAGAAATGGTTGACAACAGGAAAAAGAAATTGTTGA
>DASXWI010000212.1:0-16473 GCA_036503755.1 Saprospiraceae bacterium
CGGCCTACACGACCACGTAACTGATGCAATTGAGCGAGACCAAACCGTTCTGCATTCTCAATAATCATGACAGAAGCATTAGGCACATTTACACCAACTTCAATCACTGTCGTAGAGACCATGATCTGAGTTTTGCGTTCTTTAAAACGTTCCATCTCGGCATCTTTCTCTTCTGCTTTCATCCGTCCATGCACAATGGAAATCTGGTAATCCGGCCTGGGAAAAATAGTCAGCAACCTTTCATAACCATCCTGTAGATTTTCAAGATCTAATTTTTCAGATTCTTCAATCAACGGAAAGATCACATAGACTTGTCTTCCTTTTTCAATCTCGGTACGTACAAATTCCATAACCTTCGAACGATGAGCTTCTGTTCGTTGTGTAGTCACAATAGGTTTTCGTCCAGGTGGTAATTCATCAAGAATTGAAACATCCAGGTCGCCGTATACGGTAAGAGCAAGAGTTCGGGGTATCGGAGTCGCGGTCATCACTAATACATGGGGAGGGTGGAGTGGGGACTTCGTCCACATCTGTGCACGTTGTGCTACTCCAAATCGATGTTGTTCATCTGTTATGGCAAGACCAAGGTTTGCAAATTCAACCCATTCTTCAATTACGGCATGCGTGCCGATCAGGATATGTGTTTTTCCACTCTTCAGCGATTCAAGTATTTCATTTCGCGGGGATCCGGTGATACTTCCTGAAAGGAAAGCGATCTTGATATCCAGCCCGTCAATCAATTCATTTATGGATTTATAATGCTGCATCGCCAATACTTCCGTTGGCGCCATAAGTACGGATTGAAATCCATTATCCGCAGCGAGCAACATGCATAACAGTGCAACGATTGTTTTTCCACTTCCGACATCTCCTTGCAAAAGACGATTCATCTGATGTCCTGAGCCCATATCCTTTCGGATTTCACGCATCACTCTTTTCTGCGCTTCAGTCAGTGTGAATGGAAGGTGTTTGGTATAAAATGTATTAAACAGATCACCAACCTCCCCAAACACAAATCCTTTCACGGTCTCTGCCCGTTTGACCTTAGCACGTAGCAACATCAGTTGCAGGAAAAACAATTCTTCAAACTTCAACCGGTTCCGGGCTTTGGTTAGCTCTTCTTGTGAATTAGGAAAATGGATTTTTTTAAGCGTATCAAAGCGATTGTAAAATCTAAGTTTGGAAATCATTCCTTCAGGAAGATTTTCCGGGATATCATTTGGACGAAGCTGTGTAATGAGTTGTTTTACAATTTTACGGCGCCCTTTACTATCCAGTCCTCTGATCACCAGTTTCTCTGAACTACTATACACTGGCTCCAGCCCAGTGGCAACAGTCCTATCCTGTGATAATTCTTCAATCTCCGGATGCACCAGGTTAAATTTTCCCCTGAAGTCTTGCAGCTTGCCATAGATCAGGTAGGGTTTGCCCAATATGATCCATCCATCAATATCTTTTGCTCTTTGAAACCACAAGACCTCAAGTTCACCAGTGCCGTCTTCGAAAGTGGCAATCAACCTTTTTTTATGGCCACTTCCTTCTATGCGTTTATCCGTAAAGATTCCCTTCAATTGGACTGTCTCCAATGATGATTTTGCAATCTTAATGGTAGAAATCTCTGATTTATCAATATATCGGAAAGGCAGGTCCCATAATAAATCACCAATCTTGTGGATCCCCAGTTCTTTGCGCAGCAATTCACCCCTGGTAGGGCCGACGCCCTTCATGTATTCAATTGGTTGAAGCAATATGGAATCAGACTGGTACAAAAAAATGCTGGTTCTTAGCTGGAAAGATAAGGTTTGGTCCAATATCTTCGTTTATCTCCGGCATGGCAGATAAGTCTTACTTTTGACCCTATCCTTACGATCACACTCCCTATACTATGGAAACGAAGCGACAGAAGCAGATCAACGAACTCATCAGGAGGCAATTCAGCATGGTGCTACAGGATGAAGGATCCTATATTTTTGAAAGAGCATTAGTTACCGTGACCAGGGTGGTTGTCTCACCGGATCTCCAGAGTGCCAAAGTATACCTATCTGTTTTCAACACAGAAAATAAACTTGAAGTCATGCAATCGATGGAAGAAAACATCCATCGACTGCGTTATGCACTCGCCAATAAAGTTGGCAAACAACTCAGGAAAGTTCCAGAACTCAAATTTTTCCTGGATGATTCCCTCGATGAATTTTTCAAAATGGACCAACTGCTAGCAAAGCTTCGTGCAGACAAACAAATGGGCACCGAGGAGGAATGAAAAGCGAAAAATGAAAAGTGAAGAGTGATTTTCTCTGGAAGCTGGAAGCTGGAGGCTGGTAGCTAACCCCTCTCTACACTAATCCTCCCAGCCAATGTACCGGGTATCGTGATCGCAGCTTCTTTTACTTTGAGCACAATATCTTTTCCTGTTTCCTCCACTTTAAATGAATCGCCGGGGCCGAGGCCAAGATCCCAAAGTTTGTAAGTGATCTCTGTGCCTGGTTGACGTTGGGATATTATGCCACGTTCATCTTTTACTAATTGACTCAATGCAAGATTTGGTGATTTTTCTTTGCTTGGAATAGGGGAGCCATGCGGATCCAATGCAGGATAACCCAATCGTTTATCTACTTCATCAATTTGTGCAGAGGTAAGGATGTGTTCAAACCGTTCGGCTTCAGCATGAATCTGACTGGTATCCATGCCCATTTCATTCACTAAATAACTTTCCCATAAACGGTGCGCACGCACTAAATGGTTAGCTTGCTCTTTCCCTATGTCGGTGAGTTGGAAGGTTTGGGAATCGATTGATTTGACCAGCTGACGATTGATCAAGGATTGTAATCCTCTCTTCAATTGCGGTGCAGGCATATCTAATTTTTCCTGTAATCCAACCATTGGGAATGGATTGCCTAAAGAAATTTTAAATGCTTCTTTAAGCACATCTTCTGTCTTAATTTTTTGCTGTTGTTTACGTCGGGTAAACCACTTTGCCAAAAGACCATGTTCGGGTGAGAAAAACGCTGCTAACAAATAAATGCATGTTGCTGTAACGGCAATGGAAGGACCAGGTGGCATTTCATACAAGATGGACAAGAGCAATCCGGACAAGCTGCTTAAAAAGCCGATGATGCCAGCGATCACAAGTACTCTTGGCAATCGATTAGCCAATAAAAGAGCGGTAGATGCAGGGGTGATCAACATCGCGACTACCAGGATGACACCAACTGTCTGCATCGCAGCGACTACCGAAAATGAAAGCAATAACATGAGGTAATAATGCATCCATTTTACAGGGATACCCATCGTGGAAGCAATCGTAGGTTGAAATGTGGACGCAAATAGGAAGCGGTAAAAAACCATTATACTCAGAATGACCATCACCATGACAATTCCCGTCATCACAAGGTCCTGGTTGGATACACCCAATACATTTCCAAAAAGAAAATCCTTCAAGTCAAGGTGAACCCCGGTCCTTGAGATGGAAGAGATACCGATTACGCCAATGGAAAACATGGCGGTGAAAACAATGCCGATGACAGCATCATTCTTTGTTTTTGTGTTTTGCTGGATCCAGGTGATCAAAACCGCTGAAACTAGTCCGGCAATCACAGATCCAAAGAAAAACCCAAGCGTGTTATAGCCGAATATGATGAAAGCGACAACGACCCCGGGAAGTATGGCATGGGAAAGAGCATCTCCGATCAATGACATATTCCGCAGTACGATAAATGCCCCCAGGATGCCACAGGTCACCCCAACCATCGTTGAAGCTAATAAAGCCCTGAAAGCCCAGGGTTCCTGTATGATTTGCCACAAATCCATGCGACAAAAGTAGTATATTTTAGTTAATCAAAAAATAAATTTAGATACACCTAAATTTAAATATTCTCCATCATTTCTGCCAAAACCCCTTCTTTGAGGGCATAATCACAATAAAATAACTTCTCTGGTGGCATTTTACGCAGGACAAACCTGATTAAGGCATAGGCAACCACGATGTAATCAAGGCGTTCAATAGGTATCTCCGGTATTTGGCGCCTTGAATGCATGTCCGTCTGGATCACTTCATTCAGATAATCAGGTAACCCGGTAATGTCCATTTCAGCCCAATGCTCTTCTGAAATTTTTCTGGGCATCACATCATGTACAACTTCAAAAGAACCACTAGCTCCTATCAACACATACTTTTTTACGCTTTGCATCACTTCAATAAGATCACCTAAAGCACTTTCTACAAAATGTTCAAGCGCTTGTACTTCTGTTTTCAGTATAGGATCTGAATGATGGAAGTTGCGATACAAAACAGCAACACCAATCTTGTAACTTCCTTTGAAGAGAACAGATTTGTTGTCATAAAGTATAAACTCAACGCTCCCTCCGCCAATATCCATGATCAAACCCGGGTAGGGTAAGGGAGGTATCGCAGTTTGTATTCCTTTTAAAATATAATAAGCTTCTTGCTGGCCATCGATAATTTCAATGGGTAGTCCTGTTGCATTAGAAAATAATTGCGCAACTTCTTTGCCATTAGTTGCTTCTCTCATCGCTGCAGTAGCAATACACCGAACATGTGTTGCACGATGGAGATGAATTTGTTCTGCAAACTGCTGCATAGCCATCATACCTCTCTCCACACGATCAGGTAATATCTCTTCCATACCGCCTGAAGCAAGTTTGACATAGATACGCTCCTTGTAAAGAGGTATCAGGAAGCCCTCTTGATTGATCTCACAGATTAAGAGATGGAAAGTGTTTGACCCCAGGTCAATAACGGCCAGGCGCTTGCCTATCATTGGCGCTGTTTCTCTACTTGGCTGATAATGTTTTTGAAAAAATCAACACCTGCCTGTTGCATCGCATTTGCAGCAACAGGTTTATTGTTCTCAATAAATAAAAGATACTCGCAGCCCGTATCACAATAGATGTCCGCTTCACGAATGATAGTTCCTTGGGCCATCCAACTAAGACGTCCTAGTGGCTGACACTTGGCTGTGATTTTAGGGGATGCTGGTGTCGCATATAACACTGTGCTCTTCACACTTGCAGGATCTTCCTGGTTGACACTGATCGGATGATTGTAAAAAATAATATCCACTTTCTCCGCCTGGCTATACAGTTTAGATAAATCCTGGTTACCTAAGGCGGGATATCCGGGATCAATAAAAACTGTATCCGTTTTTACCGTTTCAGTTGTTGTACTTTCATTGGTGTTTCCGGATTGGCATGACCAAAATGCAATACAGCAAATGGAAGCGAAACAGAGAAGTAATTTTTGGTTCTTCATAGTTATTTAAAATAATATTCAAATCGGATAGTCATCCAGTAAGACTCCAATCGCGATGTGTTTAAATTATGTTTGGCGGGATCTAATAAGGGTGTAATGCCACGAGTATACCTTGCCGTTACTCCCCAATGTTGACTCATACGGAAATTGATTCCTAATAGCCAGCTAAAATCATTTTCATTGAAATATTCCTGGTATCCTTCGAGTGAAAACTCAGCTGAGTTATAGTTGTCCGTTACTTTTGAACTCAGTAATCGCCCATAACTGAAACCACCGTGAAAAGAAGCTTTGAAATACTCTCCTTCTTCTTGCCACCAATCTCCGATTGACACATAAACAGGAAGTTCAATGTAATCTACCCCTATTTCAATATCCGGATCATATTCAGGTTGAAATACATCCGGCCTGCTTCCTCTTTGAGAATACAAAAATTCCAAATGCACATTCAAAGAGGATTCAAGGTCCATCGTCGTGATGATTCCAGCATGGAGTCCAACCTTGTCAAATCCAGCGAGTTCGTCACCATCAACCTGGGAGGCATTAAATCCGCCAACCAATCCTGCGGAAAATCGTTGTTGACTAAGGATCAGGTCAGTAGGAAGGACCAGTATTGCACAGAGGAGACTCAAACGGAGATATATCAAAGATTTTTCTAATTTCATGGCTTGAATTCAACCAGCCCGATTGATCAAAATGCTTCAGGCCGGATAAGATTTTAATTGCTGTTTAAATTATGGTCAAATATACCAAGCATAATCTCAACAAACTTGAAGATATTTTCCAGGAGTTAAAGATTACCATACGTTACGAGAAAGGAAATTTTCATTCAGGTTATTGTATAGTCGCAGGCAAAAACATCGTCATCGTCAATAAATTTTTTGACACAGAAGCCAGGATCAACACCCTGGTTGAAATCCTGGAAGATGGCGGCATTGAATTGACCGGAATGAGTGAAGAAAGTCATGACTGGTACATGAAATGGCGGAAATCACTCCTCCACACGGCGTGAGTATTCCCCTGGAGATCACATTATTGGGTACCGGTACCTCCCAGGGTATTCCTGTGATAGGGTGCAAGTGCCAGGTTTGTCGCTCTCCGGATAAAAAAAATCATCGGCTAAGAACAGCAGCCTTTATCAAAGCAGGCCATATTGGCCTGGCGATTGATATCGGACCTGATTTCCGTCGGCAGATGCTGGACAATCAACTGCACGATGTCCATGCGGTTTTACTGACCCATGAACATAATGACCATATCTCCGGGCTGGATGACATAAGGCCCATCAATTTTTTATACCACCGCGATATACCAATCTATGGGCATCAGCGGACAATCGATCAGATGCATAAACGGTTCTATTATGCTTTTGATCCATCGAATGACTATCCGGGTAAACCACGTGTGCATAGTCAAGTAATAGATCATACCCCATTTATGATCGGGGACGCAATGATCAATCCCATATTGATTGATCATGGTGTTATGGATATTTTCGGTTTTCGTATAGACCGGTTAGCCTACATAACCGATGCGAAAACGATCCCCTCACAAAGCAAGAAAGAACTACTTGACCTGGATGTGCTCATTCTCAATGCCCTTAGGTATGAAACCCATGCAACACATCTTAATGTTGCCGAAGCTATTGAGCTGTGTCATGAACTGAAACCAAAGCGATGTTTTCTCACACATATTAGTCATGAAATGGGGCTTCATGAAGAAGTCAATGCGTCCTTGCCAGAAAGCATTCAATTGGGGTATGATGGATTGACCCTTAAAATCAATTGATGTCTGTCTGAAGACAAACCTTACCGGACCTTAATCGTTTTGTAATACTATATTTAACCTGCTATAAACCCTGGTGTACAACACAATACTAGATCCAGTTAACGTTTAAAGTAAGTAATGCCATCGTGATGAATCTATATTTGTCTACATGAAAAGAGGTTGGGTCATACTAGTATTCTTCCTGAGTCTGGGTTGCATCAAGCCTTTATTCAGCCAGTATGGTATGCAGACAAGTCTTCATATGCATGAGCGGTACGCTTTTAACCCTGCCTTTGGGGGAATGGAGAGAAGCCTTGCCGCTGGTTTATTATATAGGACCCAGTGGGCCGGTTTGGATGGCAACCCTGAAACGAGGATGATCAATGTCCACATGCCTTTTTATCTCTGGCAGGGAGCCATCGGGTTTCAGTTGGTCAGCGAATCCATCGGTGCAGAAAAGCAGACTGGGTTTTTATTAAGCTACAATTATATATATGAGTCTTCCGTGGGACTCATTTCTACCGGACTCCGTGCCGGTATTTCGCAGAATACACTCGATGGCACTAAACTCAAGACCCCTGATGGGACCTACCAGGGAGGTATTTTCGATCACCAGGATGCTAATTTGCCTAATGGCAAAGTTTCAGGCGTATCGCCAGTGCTGGAAGGTGGGGTATATTTTGCCGGTGATTATTTCGAAGCCGGGCTTTCCATGACCGGTTTTTATCCCGCGGGAATAAAACTGGAGGATGACATCGATTATGCTCCTAGCCCTGTTTTTCATTTTTTTGGAGAATATTTCATCCATCCCTTTGAAGAAGTTTCCTTATACCCGGTTGTCTATATTAAATCAGATCTGGCTCAGACACAGACCGAAGTATCTGTAAGGGCAGAATATCTAAACCTGCTTAAGGTAGGTGTCGGATATCGTGGGATAGGTAAAAACAACCAGGACGCTGTGATATTATCTGCAGGGGTGAGACTGTCTCCAAAGTTCTTCTTACATTACGCCTATGATATCGGGTTGAGTAGTCTCCAAACAACCCATGATGGAACGCATGAATTGCTCATTTCCTATAATCTGGGAAAACGTATAGGAGCAGGGCTTCCTCCAAGGATCATATATAACCCAAGAAACCTCTAATCCACGGCCCAACGCGTAGGCGTCAGGTAGGTGGAGAAGCGTTGCAACAAATTAAATCGAAAAGAGTTGTTGTAAATCTTTTATTAATTGACAAATACACATATAAATTAATAATATATGTGTTTAGGAGACGATCAAATTTAAATTCGCCCTAAAGGATAATATTGTCAAATAATATATCGTTACAACCCTTGTTGGCATAAAATATGTTGTTTGCGGGATGAATTATAAAAAGATAAGTGTTGGATATCAAAGTCAAAAAACTATCTTTACGCCTCTTTTTTAAGCTACCCACAACAGCGAAACTTTTTATAAAAGGATGAGGAACATTTCAATCTCAGTATTGGCCATACTTTCGTTGGCCTCTTTATTCAGTGCCTGCAGTACAGGAGAAACTGGCCATCTGGTTGGTGTGATGGATCGCCCGAAATATTCAGGAATTAACCCCTATGGCATGGAATATGTCAAAAGTGGTACGTTTCATATCGGCCAATCAGATCAGGATATCTATAATAGCTACATGCAGCGCCCTATGGCCGTTTCCATTGTCGGCTTCTTTGTTGATGATACAGAAATCACCAACAATGAATACCGCCAGTTTGTAACCTATGTCAAGGATTCTATCGCCCACGTTACACTTGATCACTTTAAGGAAGACGAAGATGGAAACCAGACCATTGACTGGGAATACGAAATTGACTGGACGGACGAACTCCTTGATGATATGTACTTCCAGGGAGATGATGTATTTGCCGGTGCTCAGGAAATTGATACCCGCGAACTCGTATATAAATATGAGTGGAAGGACTGGAAAAAAGCAGCAAGCCCTGAGTTTAAAGGAAAAAGGACTGAAATCATTAATCGTGAAGAAGTTAGCATTTATCCGGACACCTTGGTTTGGATCCGAGATTTTGCGTATTCCTATAATGAGCCATTCACCCGTAATTATTTCTGGCACCCTGCTTTTGATGATTATCCTGTAGTAGGGGTGAACTGGAAAATGGCCAAAGCTTTCTGCGCATGGCGTACAAATCTTTGGAACACTTTCCGTGGCGATGAGCCCAATACCGAAGAATTCCGTTTACCCACCGAGCACGAGTGGGAATATGCATCCCGCGGAGGTCACGATCTCGCTCCATATCCATGGGGTGGTTACGGCCTGAGAAATGCTAAAGGTTGCTTATTGGCCAACTTCAAACCTGGTCGTGGAAATTATCCAGAAGATGGTGGACATTACACAGTAAAAGCTGATGCATACTTCCCTAATGATTACGGATTGTATAACATGTCCGGCAATGCATCAGAATGGACGGAATCTGCTTTCTTTGAAAATGCCCACTATATCGTACATGATAATAACCCCGATATTAAGTATGATGCCAAAGAAGACGATCCTGCTGTTTACAAGCGTAAAGTAATCCGCGGTGGTTCATGGAAAGATGTGGCCTACTACTTACAGACAAGTACACGTCACTGGGAGTATCAGGATACCACCAAATCATATATTGGCTTCCGTTGCGCACTGACCTTCTTAGGAAGAGCCATTGACGACGCGAATTAATTGAATTGGACAACGCATACGATTTAGCATTACTCCGATTATTTAGACAGGACCTGGACAGGTTAGCAGGTCCGGATTCAGAGAGACTTTAAACAAAACAAGCTATATCAGGAATGGACCGGACCATCCTAAATTGATCCGGTGAGGCCCTGGGATTTGACTGATTTATCATTTTTAACAACAAAAACATCTCAACCAGCATGAACAGGTTTATTAAATCTAGCTCATTCAAGTATCTTAAAAATGCCATCATTGGTTTCGGAGCATCCGTTGTAATGATCGGGGCTCTTGGTAAAATCAGAAGTGCTCCTTGGGGAGACGCTGCCATCACCGCCGGCTTGGCAACTGAAGCTTTCCTTTTCCTTATGTTAGGTATTATTCCACCTGAGAAGGACTACTATTGGGAAAAATTGTATCCAGGATTGGATAAGTACAACAGTAATATTACTGCACTTACAGCTGGTGAAGTAGATAAAGATCAACGTCCTTTGAATGCTTCTAAGGTTGAAACAAGCCTTGGAGGTATGTTGTCTGAGCTCCAAATCATGTCGAAGAGCATGAGTTCGCTCAAAGCGCTTCAGGAAGTAGATTTCTCTAAGACTTCAGATCAAATCAAGTCTATGGGTAACTTCTATGACAGGATGAACCAGGCTATGCAAGAACTCAGCCACAGTGTTGAAGAAGCAAAAGCATACCGTGCACACATTTCTGCTTTAAACCAGAATATTCAAGGTGTGAGTGCTATGTACCAAGGTGTACTTGCCAGCAAAGATCAACTTGCTCACATGAATGCTGCACTTACTCAATTGGCTAGCTCAGAAGCAGATGCTAAGGGTTACACTGATCAGATGGGTATCCTCAATAAGAACCTGAAGTCACTGAACAGTGTATATGGTAATGTATTGAGTGCAATGACTGGAGGAAGAGCCTAGGCCTCATCCTGATTGCTGAACTGATCTATTTATTTAAGAAAAAACTATTCATCCGATATGTCAATTCCAAAGGAGCCCCGGCAGTTGATGATCAATATCATGTATCTGGTATTGACCGCGCTGCTTGCCCTCAACGTCTCTGCAGAGATATTCAATGCGTTTAAAGTTGTTGACAAGAGTCTTGGAAAGAGTAACCAGGCCCTTGACGAAGCAAACGCTAAAATGCCAGAGGCTATTAAAGCTGGTGCAAAAAAGAGGGAATCATTAGCTGTCTATGCCGAGCGTGTTGATCCTACAAGGCAATATGCTGCAGAACTGGATGCATACATCCAGAATATTATTGATACTATGATTACGTCTACAGGTTCTTATCTGCCTGATCCGGAGACTGGTCAAATCACTGACCACTTGAAAGGAGAGAAGAACAAAGACGTAACCACCCGAATCCTCGTCGATAAAGGCGTAGGTGAAGAACTCAAAGCTAAAATTCTTGAGTACAGAGAGAAGTTTGTCTCTCTTATCGACACCGCCGATAGAGCAACGTATTCTAAGGATATCGCTCTTTCCATCGATGATGAAACATGGAAACATAAGAAAAAGAAGAGCTGGTCTGAAATGAACTTCAACCACATGCCGCTGCAAGCTGCACTTCCTATCTTACGCAAGTTCCAGAACGATGTGAAGAATTCTGAAGCCACTGTACTTAACTACCTGGCCAATAAAGTAGGTACAACTACCGATGTGGTTTTGGATAAGTTTACAGTTGTATCTGCTGCTAAGAAATCATATGTGATCAAAGGTGAAACCTATGAAGCAGATATCTTCTTGAGCGCATTTGCAGGAGCAGACAGTAAGACAGGTATTTCTATCTCTGTTGACGGAAGAAGTCTTCCTGTTGACGCAGAAGGCGTTGCCAAGTATACTGCATCTGCAGGTGGTGTGGGAGTTAGAAAATACTCCGCTACCATCAACGTTCTTAACCCGGTCACTAACGAAACTCAAACTTTCAAGAAAGAATTTGAGTATGAAGTTGGTGAGCGCTCTGTATCTGTATCTGCTACCAAGATGAACGTGTTCTACATTGGTGTGGATAATCCAGTAGCTGTATCAGCTGCCGGTGTTCCTAGTAACCAGGTTCAGGTTAGTATGTCTGGATCTGGTGGTGGAAGCATTAGCCGCAATAGCGATGGAACATTTAATGTCAAAGTAGGTACACCAACCAAATTAGGTGAATTCGCTTACGTAAATGTATCTGCTCCTGGTCTTGCTGAAAAGAGAGAATTCAGGGTGAAAAGGATTCCTAACCCAGTGGCAAAACTGAGTTCTTCAATGGGCGGTGTGATGAGTTCTGGTGAATTTAAAGCCCAGAGAGGTTTGTTCGCAGTATTGGAAAACTTCGACTTTGATGCTAAGTGTGAGATCATGGGTTACCAGCTTGTGCGGGTACCAAGAAGACAAGATCCTCAAATGGAAGCCAACAAAGGTGGAAGCTATAACGCAGGTCCAAAAGGCTTGGTTGATCAGGCTAAAGCCGGAGATACCTTCTACTTTGAAAATGTAAAAGCGAAGTGTCCTGGTGACGCGTCTGGACGCGACATCAATCAACTTGTATTTAAAATTAATTGATATTCATCATGAAATCATTTTCTGCTTACCTGGTAGGTGTATTTGCCCTTCTGATTCCTGGTTATTCCTGGGCTCAGCAAGCTGAAAGTATCATCACCGAATCAAGCGATCCTGTGGAGGATGTTTATATCGACGATGTCGTTCGAAAAACGATGATCTACGAAAACAGGGTGCTACCATACGAACCTCTGCGTGAAGCAGATATTCCTTGGGAACGTCGTTTGTGGCGTATCATCGATGTCCGGGAGAAAATTAATCTTCCGTTCACTTATCCACTTGAACCTTTCTTCACCATTATAGCAGAAGGGGCTAAGTCAGGTGAAATCAAAGTATTTAAGGATGAAACCTTTAAAGAAATGATGACACCGGAAGAAGTGTTAGGCAAACTTGTTGAAACCGACACAAGTCTGGTATTCAATCCGGATACGTATGAGGACGAAGTAGTCATTGTCAATTCACCTATCAATCCAGAGGATATCCAGAAGTACCGGGTAAAGGAAATGTGGTTTTTTGATGAAGAAAGTTCTCGCATGGGTGTTCGCATCCTCGGTATTGCCCCGATCAGGGATTATATCGATGAAACTACGGGAGAATTCAAATACGCAATTCCTATGTTCTGGGTGTATTATCCTGAAGCACGTGAAGCACTTTCCCGCCACACGGTATTTACAGAAGGAAATGACGCATCTGGAAGTACATGGTATGACCTGTTTGAACAGAGAAGGTTTTCAAGCTACATCTACAAACAATCCAACGTACTTGATCTGAGACTTGACGATTATTACAATGGTCCGGAAAAAGGTATCGAGCGTTTGATGGAATCAGAGCGAATCAAAATGGAACTTTTCAACTGGGAGCATGACCTGTGGTCTTATTAATCCTGGCTAAAATATCTTTGAGCCCTTACAGTTCTGCTGTGAGGGCTTTTTTTTTTAGCGGTGACTCAAGTGCCTGATGGTATAAAAGAAAATACTTCCGAAACCGATCATCAACATGATGTGGTAAACCAGGAATGATGTTTTGCCTTGCACAACTCCCATTACCACGGCTGAAAGAAAGTAGAGGGACAATAAGCCTTCTATGATCGTAGTACCTGATATTTTGCCAACAGCATATAACCCTTGTTTGAACGTGTCCTGAAGACGCTGGATATTAAATTTAGGGGTGCGCATAAATGCACTTTTCTTCCCTCTGTATCCTTCAATGATAGCAATGCTATTGTGAAGTGACATACCCATGGACAAAGACAAGAAAAGGGGGAACAATAAAATAAAACGACCTATGCGTTTAAAGATATTTTCATCACTCCATGTAGTATCACTGTTTGCCACAAAGTATACCCATCCTACAGTCAATATACCCAGCATAAAAATCCAGTAGAATCGCATGTCCAGGTGAATGGTGCTGACAAGGAAAAGGGTAGGGACGCTGAGTACGGCCAAGGCAAATACAACAAGGAATATGGAGCTGGACAATAGATGTGCAGTGGCATGAATTTTTTGTGAAAAAGGTATGGCAGATCGGAATACTTCAGGCAATAACTTCTTCGCATTTTCGGCACCACCTTTCATCCATCGGAATTGCTGTGACTTAAGACCAATCATTTCGACAGGTAACTCGGCAGGTGAAGCAACATCCTGGCGGTATTTGATTTTCCACCCTTTCAATTGCGCTCGATAAGACAAATCCAGGTCCTCTGTCAAGGTATCCGCTTCCCATCCTCCGGCATCATCTATTGTTTTGCGTCGCCACACACCAGCAGTTCCATTAAACTGCAAGAGATAATTTCCCGATTGACGTCCTGATTGTTCAATGGTGAAATGAACATTCAGTTGAAAGGCTTGTAACCTGGTGATGAGGGAATAATCCCCGTTGATATGGTCCCACCTTGTCTGCACAACGCCCACGCGATCATCCTCCATGTAGGGCAGGGTTTGCCTCAGGAAATCTTTATGGGGTAAGAAATCAGCATCAAAAATGGCAATAAACTCTCCTGTAGCCGTTTTGAGTCCATCACGCAGTGCACCTGCTTTGTATCCTTCCCTATCCTCACGATGAATGTATTCGATGTTTACGCCTTGTTGTTGGTACATCTCCACTTTGTCCTTACAGACTTGCTGGGTATCGTCGGTTGAATCATCCAGGATCTGGATTTGCAATCTTTCCGGAGGATAATCCATCATGACCATATTATCGATCAGGCGTTCCACCACATATCGTTCATTGAAAATGGGCAACTGGATCGTTACTCTAGGTAAAGTGGTTCCAAATCCAGATAGATCAGTTAATGCGCCTGTATTTCTTCGTTTGTCTTTTCCGTATTCAAAGAGGAGATGAAACTGTATAAGGCAGTATAAGGTGATATAGATCAGGGCCAGGGTATATAATCCAATGACGATGTATGCAATGATGGTTAATGCCATGCCGTTAAAAGGATTTAATATGGTAGATATTGGTGGTAAGTCTTACCCAAGCAAAAGTAACATATATGTACTTTATTCATTTAAATTACAGGGCTTATCTTCCTTCTGTTTGCCCTTTGGGATATTATGTCATCTTTTGTGATCGTTTAACCTCATTGAAGTATTTTCGCCCCCTGGAAATGGTTCCAGGTCTTACGCCTGGAGTACCCATAGACGAGCGGTAATCAATATACCTTATGATTAATTTTTTTCGGAATAAACGTTCTATGATTAGTCGATTCCTGCATGTAGCTATTGGGGTCAGTGTTTGCATTTTTGCACTCATCCCTGGGACTTCATGCTATAATGAAAAATTTACCACGGAGAGTACGGATACGCTTGCCATCACCATTGATACCCTCACATTTGATACTGTATTGACAGAAATCAGCACGGTAACCCGATATTTTAAGGTCTATAATCCTCATGATGCGTCGCTGCGAATCAGTGAGATTAAAGTAACAGGAAGTGAGGCTTCGTTTTTCACTTTAAATGTGGATGGGTATACCGGTGAAAGTATCAAGGATATAGAGATAAGACCTGATGATAGTATCTATGTTTTCGTAGACGCAATCATTGATCCTGATCAACCGGTTTCTGTAAGCCCTTTTATCCTTGAAGCCGAAATCGAATTTTTAACCAATGGGACATCGCAATCGGTTACACTTATTGCGTGGGGACAGAATGCTAATTACATACCTGGTCCTGATCAGCCAAACCGTATTTCTTTATTGACCTGTGATTTTGGAGAAGTCACCTGGGATGATCCCAGGCCATACGTGTTGTACGGAACATTATTGATTGATTCTTGCAACCTGATCTTACCACCAGGTACAAGATTGTATGTCCATGGTGGAATTGCAAATAATCAAATCGGCATTTACAATGAAGGCCTGATTTATACTTTACCTGATGGCAAACTAACTGTAAACGGCACACTTGACAAACCGGTGATCATCCATGATGACCGTATTGAGCCTGATCATGAAGGGGTGTGGGCTGGCATCAGGATCGGGCCGGAAAGTGGACCACATCGATTTAGCTACATGCAACTCAGCAATGCGATCGCAGGCATAACGGCAGATAGTGCTTCAACTGTGGAGATAGATCATAGCATCATTTCTTTTACAAGTGGCCCTGGTTTTTTTGGACGTCACGCCCAAGCCAATATTTCAAACACACTCTTTTATGAAAATAATGGGCAATCGGTTGCCTTAACTTTTGGAGGTCAATATGATCTGGCATATTGTACCATGGCTAGTTTTGGAAATGATGCAGAAGCCCTCTTTATGAATAATTTTTATTGTTCAGATCCTTTATGTAGTGAAGGAGCATTAGTCAATAACCTGGAAGCTTCTGTCAGGAATTGCATCCTGGTTGGATCCTCAACGGATGAAGTTTGGATGATTGATGCAGCTAGTCAACAAGGTGGTTTTTTTAATGTCAGTATGCAGGACAATATGGTCGTCGTCGATGAATTACTGGATGAGGATAACTTCCCGGAGTTTTTTGAAACGATTTGTTCAGGATGTTTTGAGTATGCTTTTGGAGACACCTTGTTTGTAGACATGGCCAAGAATGATTATCACCTGGATACGATGTCCATTGCCATCATGAAAGCAAAACCAATCATTGAAATTACAGATGATCTTGACAACAAACCAAGAGATCCTGTTGCCCCCGATCTTGGTTGTTATGAATTCCAGGAATAGCTT